>JBCDKH010000001.1 GCA_038746835.1 Planctomycetota bacterium
CGGAGGTACAGGATCGGCATCGGGCTCGGGAAGCTGTCGACGAATTCCGGGATGATCGTGTCGTTCGCCGAGGCCGTGTTGTCGCGGAAACGCCCGGTCTCCTTGTTGTCGGCAGCGAAGGTAAAGCCAAGGCGATCCCGCTCAAGGTCCACGTAGCTCGGCCGGCTGCCGGGGGTTCCGCCGAGCAGACGCGGGCCACTTCCGACGGCCTGAGGGTCGTAGAGGATGGCGCCACCCGCATCGAGGACCAACCCGCCTAGCAGCCCAAGAGCAAGGTTCTCCGTGCCCGTGATGCCGTTCGTCGCAGCGATGTTCTCAAGCAACGAGTCGTCGTCGGTGCCGTCGTCGTCAACGTCGAATGTGAAGTTTGCACTCCGGTCGCCTGGTGCTGGAAATGAGAAGTTTCCGAGCCCGATGCCAATCTGGTCGTCCGCCAGCGGTCCCGGGTACGCCTGGAAGTCGTCGTAATACGTCTGGATCGCATTCGTCAGCGCACGGACGGTCGCCGCCGAATCGGTCGCGAACGCGGCCTGGCGGACGCGGGCGATGGTGGGGATCAGGATGCCGACGAGCAGCGCGATGATGCCGATCACCACCAGCAGCTCGACCAGCGTGAACCCTGACTCTCGACGTCGTTGCGTGACTGACTGCATCGGCTTCTCCTAGAGCGACTGCACGAGCGAGATCATCGGCATGAAGAGCGAGATCACGATGAAGCCGACGATACCGCCGAGGATCACGACCATCACCGGCTCCAGGATGCTCACGAGCGAACTCACGAGCACGTCGACGTCGTTGTCGTAGTTGTCCGCGACCTTCACGAGCATCTTGTCCAGATCGCCCGTCTCCTCACCGACGTCGATCATGTTGACCACGATCGTGTCGACAATGCGGGTCGCCCGCATCGGGTCGGCCATCGATTCGCCCTCGCGGATGGCGTCGTGGACCTTGACCAGAGCCCGCTCGAACACCTCGTTGCCGCAGGTTTCCTTGGTGATGTTGATCGCGTCCAGGATCGGCACGCCGGCGCTGATGAGCGTTCCGAGCGTCCGGGTGAAGCGGGCGACGGTGCCCTTTCGCACGATCTGGCCGAGGATCGGAATCTTCATCTTGAAGAGGTCCGTCCCGTATCGCCCGCCTTTGGACAGGCGGATGATCTTCCAGAGGATCAGGATCGCGATTGGCGTCAGCAGCACATAAGCCCAGCCGTGACGCGGCGGGGCCATAAAGTTGGCGGTGTCGATGAGGAACTGGGTCGGCGCGGGAAGTTCAACGCCGAAGTCGGCGAAGATGTCCTCGAAGGCCGGAATCACGAAGATCATGATGCCCGTCACGATCGCCACCGCGATGGTGATGACCGCCGCCGGATAGATCATCGCACCGATGATCTTCTTCTTGAGCTTGGCCGCCTTCTCCATGAAGTCGGCCAGGCGGCTCAGGATGATGTCGAGCACACCGCCGGCCTCGCCGGCGTTGATCATGTTGACGTAGAGCTTGTCGAACGCCTTGGGATAGCTGGCCATCGCTTCGGAGAGCGACGAGCCGCTCTCAACCTCTTCGGCCACACCGCCGACGACGGCCTTGAGCAGTCCGGGACGCTCCTGTTGCTCGAGGATCTGCAGCGACCGCAGAATCGGCAGACCGGCGTCTTGGAGCGTTGAGAGGTTGCGGGTGAAGTTGACGAGCTTCTTCCGCGACACGCCGCCGATGGCGAATGGGAGCTTCTTCTTCGGCGTGATCGGTGCCGCTTCCGCCTGCCCGCCAGACTTCTTGACCGACTTCTTCGCCTGCTTTTCCTTGATTTTGGTCGGGAAATAGCCCTTAGCGCGGATCTTGGCGATCGCTTCAGCGTTACTCGCTGCTTCGAGCTCCTCCTTGACCTCGGAGCCGCTGGGGCTCATGGCTTCGTAGACGTAAGTCGGCATCGTGTCTCCGTCGGTTGACGCAGTTGTGGAGAGGGACGACGGGGCCGCCGACCGCCGCAAGGGTACGACCTGTCCACCTGCGCCTGGTCACCGCGTCCAAATGCACGCTGCGAGAAAGCGTGGAGAGCCGGAGTCTCTCATCCCGCTTTGCTCGTTGCGACGCGCGATGCAGCTGCTTTGACCGAAATCGAACGTAACGGGGTCCGGAGAAAACGTCGAAGACGAGTGCAGAGCGGAGCGTCGCTCCGAATCTGTGCAAGCCCGGAGCGACGCTTCGCTCTGCTCTCGGCTTCAGGATCCAGCAGCTTTCGATGCAAGGTCGGTGCGTGTGCGAATCGCTGTTGGCAGGTTCTCGGGGACGATTCGACCCGCTGCAGCTGCTTGTCGCAACAACAAAAATGCGGACGTTTCTGAAACTGTTCCTTGACAGCTTGCCGCACTTTGGGTTATTCTTCCCCGGTCGTTCGAAACTGTTTCGTGTCGCTTGCCTGGAGGAGGCTTGGAGCGATGGGAAGTGTCCGTGAAATAGCCAAGCGTGCGTCGGTCAGCATCGCGACCGTCAGCCGCGTTCTCAACGACGATCAAGGCGTCGGCATCGAGACTCGGCGGCGTGTGCTCGAAGAGGTCAACGCGAGCGGATACGTCCGGCGAGTCGGCAAACGCGCCGTCGCAGAGGGCATCGCCCTCGCCTACGCCGGCCCTGCCACCGTCGCCACGCCCTTCGACCAGTGCCTGCTCTCAGGCATTGGCCGAGCCGTTGCGGATAAGGAGGCCGGCGAGTTTTTCGGCAACGACCTCCTGATCGTCAACCTGAAGACCGCCCTCCGGCCCGGCGAGTCTCCGTCCGCCCTGTTCCGTCGCAAGGGCATCAAGGGCGCGGTCCTCCGAACGACCGAGGAGGGCGCTGACATCTGCCGACAGCTTACCGCCGAAGGTTTCCCGAGCGTCGTGGCCGGCAGTCGGATCGAGGGGGGCGAGGTCCCGGTCAGCTGGGTCGATGCCGGTAGCCGGGACGCCAGCCGCGAGGCCGTGGCCCACATGATCGGGCTCGGGCACGAGCGGATCACCGTCGTCGCCAACACCCGCGACGACACCGACCACCTCGACCGCATCGATGGCTGGCGTGACGCGATGTCCGCGTCGGGCTTGTCGACAGAAGATGCCCCCGATGCCATGCCGATGGTTCTGCGTCTTCCGGCCCTCTACGAGCAAGGCCGAACGATCCTCAAGCAGTGGCTTGCAACGCCAAATGAGCTTCGCCCGACAGCCTTCTACGTCGCCGACCCGCTGCCAGCACTGGGTCTTTTGCGGGCGGCGTACGACGCAGGGGTTTCTGTACCAGACGATTTCAGCCTCGTCGGCTTCGACGACGGCGACGCCCAGCGGCTGACGATGCCACCGATGTCGGCCGTCTGCCAGGACGCAGCAGAGCTCGGCGAGGCGGCGGTCGACGTTCTACGAATCCAGATGGCGGGCAAAGTGCGTCGACGTGACGACGAGCCATCGTCCCCGGCAGCCGTCGAGCAGCGGAGCGTGTTTACGACCTTCCGAGCTGGCGCGACTGTCGGGCTGCCGTCGTCGCGCTGATGGAATCCAGGCACCCGTCTCACGTGCGAGGCATGCCGTCAAGTTTACTGAATGACACAGACACCACTCATTTCGGCAACGGCCCTTCAGGGCGTTCAGCAGACACTGCCCGCGTGGCTCGATAGACGTCAAACTAACAGCCCCATCTCATCGGAGGCCCGTTCATGAAGTATCAGCGCAGAACAAACGGATTTACTCTGGTCGAGCTGCTGGTGGTGATCGGCATCATCGCCCTCCTGATCAGCATCCTTTTGCCGGTCCTCAGTCGCGCACAGTCGTCGGCGCGATCGACCGTGTGCCTGAGTCAGCTGAGGCAGATCGGCTCGGCCACAGCCTTGTACGTGAACGCCGAGAGTCTTTTCCTACCGCCTAGCTTCTACTTCAACGAGTTCGTAGACAATCGCGGTTTAGATCGTGCCCTACCGGTCATTCTCCGCGACTACATCAGCATCGGCGGCGATCCGAATGTCGACTTCTCCCAGGTCGCTGCCGATGAGGCAAGCGATTCGGCTGACATTTGGACGTGCCCTGAGTCGATCCTCAGCGAGGCCAATCAGTTCCCGCTGACCTACGGCGGCAACGGACAGGTCCATCGGTACATTTCGGTTGTAAACCCGGCCACTCCCAACGCGGACCCGGTTCCGGGCTTTTATGACGAGCTGCTGAAGATCACGCGTGTCCGGAATAGCAGTGAAGTCGTCGCCATCGCCGACTCAGCTCAAACCAGCGGTTCGTTCGTTGCGGGCGGCTGGCTCGACTGGACTCAGCTCAACAACCAAGGTTTTGACGACCCGGCAAACGCCGGCCGGCTGACCAGCACGCTTCCGGGTTGGGATCTGAATGACGACCGCCCGACAGGTGGCAATTACCACATTCGTTACCGACACGGCGACAACAGGACTGCCAACATTCTGTACGTCGACGGGCACGCCGGCGCGGTCGCGCAGGATGTACTGACTTTCCAGAATCTCTCCGGTGCCTACTAGCCGGCAGATGATTCTGTGCCTGCCCGGACGTTCCGAGCAGGACTTTACGAGGGGGTGTTTCCCATGTTTGGAGGATTGGAATGTTCGGAAAACACATGATCGTCGCAGCCGCTGCGACCGCAGTTTTTGCAGGCAGCGCTTCGGCAAGCTTGTTCACGGAACTCACCGTCAACGGTGATTTCGAGACGGGTGATTTCACCGGCTACGTTCAGTTCCCGACCGGTCCCGGTCAGCAGAATGTCGTCTCGACCAACCCGTCCAGCGGCACGTTCGCGGGCGAAATCGTCAACGACGCGACGTTGAGCAACTCCCTCATCAAGCAGGAGAAGATTGGCATCGGCATGGTGAGCCCGGGCGATACGCTTCGTGTTCGCTTCGATGCGCGCGGCAGCTACGCCCAGCCCGGCGGTGTTGCATTCGCCGAGTTCTTCTCGGAAATCGACCCGGTTGGTGGTGGAACGTCGGCTGCGGAAATCCTCGGCGGCGGACCACTGGCGATCGACCCTGACCCGTCGGTTTGGACCTCGTTTGAGTTCCTCGTCACCGCCGGCCCCGATGTCGACGGCGGCGTGACGCTGCAGCTCGGTGCCACCAACGGCCCTGCCGCCGGCACCACGATGTACTACGACAACCTGAGCGTTCAGGTGATCCCGGAGCCCGGCACCATGGCCTTCCTGGGCACTGCCGGCCTGGGCCTGCTCGCCCGACGTCGTCGCGCGTAGGTCGGTCCGGTCTTCGATTGATTCCCCTTTTGCCCCGTCGGTGCGAAATGCTCCGGCGGGGCCTTGACTAAACGCGGGCTACACCTCGTGCAAACTGACTCTGGTGATATGACTCCCACGATTGGGAAGCATGTTCCTGATTGATGATTGGCAACCCGCGGAACCTGAAAGCATCTGCAATGTGGAAAACATTTCTCGTCGTCCTGCTTTTTCCCTGCCTCGCTCTCGCTGCCAAGGTTGAAGTCGTCGCCACGGACGGCAACCACCAACTGCTGATCGACGGCGAACCCTTCTTCGTCAAAGGAGGTGGTGGTGATGGCCCCAAGGACGTGCTTGCCGCCGTTGGTGGCAACGCGTTTCGGACATGGGGCACCGACAACCTGCTGGACCAGCTCGACGAGGCCGAGTCGCTCGGCCTGAAGGTCGCCGTCGGCATCTGGCTCGGTCATGAGCGGCACGGCTTCGACTACAACGACAAGGCCCAGGTCGCGGAGCAATTCGAATCAGCCAATGCCGCCATCGATGCGTTCAAAGACCACCCTGCCGTGCTGCTTTGGTCGATTGGCAACGAAATGGAAGGCTTCGCGGACGGCGACAACGAGAAGATCTGGGCCGCGGTTGAAGAGATCGCGGCCTACGCGAAGGCGACCGACCCCAACCACCCCACCATGACCGTCGTCGCCGAGATCGGCGGCGAACGCGTGCGGGCGATGCACGAGCTCACGCCCAGCATCGACATCGTCGGCATCAACGCCTACGGCGGCGCACCAAGCATCGCCGAGCGTTACCGCGAAGCCGGCGGTACCAAGCCGTTCATCCTCACCGAGTTCGGGCCCGTCGGTACGTGGGAAGTCCAAAAGAACGACTGGGGCGCGGTGCCCGAACCCACGAGCAGCGAGAAGGCACAGTACTACGGCCTGGCCTATCGCAACTCGGTTCTGGCTGAGAAGGACAAGCTCTGCCTGGGCAGCTTCGCCTTCACCTGGGGCTTCAAGCAGGAAGCCACCGCCACGTGGTTCGGCATGTTCTATGACGACAACACCAAGCTGGCGGCGGTCGATGTGATGCAGGAACTTTGGACCGGAGCGCCGCCTCGAAATCGCGTGCCACAGATCGAGCCGATTCGCGCTCCCGGCAACCGCTTCATCGAGGGCCAGACCGTTACGTTCACTGTCGACGCGTTCGATCCGGGAGGTGAGCCGCTCACCGCGCAATGGAAGCTTTACGCCGAGGCCGAGGAGTACCGCGTGGGTGGTGACGCGGAGCCAAAGCCCGATCGCTTTGCAGATGCCGTCATTGAATCCAACCTCAACTCGGCCACCATTCGCATGCCCGATCAACCCGGCGCTTACCGGGTGTTCGCCATCGTTCGCGATCCCGCCGGCGGCGGTGCGACGGCCAACATGCCAGTCTTCGTGCAGGACTCCGACACCGCCGCCAAAGAACGCCTCGCCGTCGCCCCCGAACTGCCGCTGGTGCTCTACGCGGACGACATCGGCCCGATGCCATACGTGCCTTCGGGCTGGGTGGGCAAAACAGACGCTCTGTCCGTCGAAAACAACGACACCAAGTACGCCAACTCCGGCAACACCGCAATGCGCGTCGCATTCATGAGCCCTGGCGACTGGGCCGGCGTTGTCTGGCAGAACCCCGCCAACGATTGGGGTGACCTCCCCGGCGGGTTCGACCTGAGCGACGCCACCAAACTGACCTTTTTCGCCCGCGGCGAAACCGGCGGCGAGAAGGTCGACTTCAGCTTCGGCGCCCTTCGCGAAGGCCAGGCGTTCACCGACACCGCCGCTGGCAAGGTTGTCGTCGAGCTGACAGACGAATGGCAGCAATACGAGATCGACCTCACGGGCAAAGACCTTCGCCGAATCAAAACTGGCTTCGCTTTCGCCATCCCCGGCCAAGGCAAGCCTGTCGTCTTTTATCTGGATGACGTGCGGTACGAGTGAGCATCGATTGGGCCTGGTGAATCGCTAATCGCGACGCATATCTTCTCGGTCATGCCCGGCCGCGGACGATGGTTCCTCATCGCCGCGGCCGGTTTGCTTTGGCTCGCGATCACGACGCCCAAGCTTCTCCAGCACGCGTCCGCCAACACCGCCGACCTCGACACCGGCAACTACCACCACCTCGCCTGGGCCATCGCCCACCTCGGCCCGGCCGAAGGCTTCGCTAGCAGTGTCCTCACGCGGCACCACCTCGGCGAGCACTGTTCGCCGGTCATGCTGCTCGTCGCCCTCCAGTACCTCGTCTGGCCCAGCGCGTACGTGCTGATGCTCCTCCAGGCGACGGCTGTCTGGGCGACGATCTGGATGACACTGCTCTTCGCCCACCACACCCTCCGTCATCCTGAGCGAGCGCAGCGAGTCGAAGGACCTCGTCTGGAGGTCGTAAACGATCCCGAACGACGTCCCTCGACTGCGCTCGGGATGACGGATGGGACGCGACGGATCATCCTGGCCGTCTTCCTCGCGATGCTGCTCGTCTGGCCGCCGTTGACGGCGACGCTCGCGACGCAGTTTCAGCCGATCGAACTGGCCGCGCCGCTCGTCGCGCTGTCGCTGCTCCTCGTCCACACGCGACGGACACGATGGCTCTGGCTGACAATTCCGCTGCTCCTGTCGACGCGCGAAAGTGCCCCACTGGCCGTGGTCGGCATCGGGCTCTACGCGGGCATCGGGCATCGGCGCTGGGGCCTGTTCGGCGTCCTGACCACGGTCGCGATCGCATGGCTCGTGATCGCGATGGGCGTCGTCATGCCCTACTTCCGCGGCGGTGCCGAGTGGGGCCACACCAGCTACGTCGACTGGTCGGCCGCCTGGGACGACAAGGCCGAGTACCTGCTCGTCATGCTCCTCGGACTCGGCCTCTTCCCCTACCTCGGCAGACATTCGTTGGCAGCGACGATTGGCGTGATTCCTGGACTTTTGCTCAATGTCTCAGTCGCTCGTTGGACGCAGTACAGCTTCGTCGGGCACTACGACGCCCAGACGATCCCGTTCCTCATGATCGCCGCCGCGCACGGCCTTCGCGCCCTGACGACGCTCAACCGCACCATCGCGTTGACGGTCCCGTCGCTCGCGCTCTCGCTCATTCTGTGGGGCATCCCCGGCACCAAGACCGTCTGGCAGCGACTCGACGACTGGTGGCCCTCCGCCGACCGCCGCGCGACGATCGCCGAAGCGGTCGAGATGGCCGAGCGCTACCGCAACGCACCCGCGCTCACCGCGCACCATCGTCTCGGCCCGCACGTCGCCGGTCGGCCCAACTACGTCGCCGAACGCACCGGCCGAACCAAGGAGAAATGGGTCTGGTGGATCTCGACCCGTGCCCGCCCCGGCCACCTGTTCCTGATCCCGCGTGAGGACAACGCCTTCGTCAAGAGCGGCTTCCCCGGCCAGGTCCGCCGCAGCGGCTCGGCCGTCCTGATCGAACGCGGCAACTGCGTCGAACTCTGGCAATGGCCGTTGGATGCGCCCGCCCACGGCAACACGGAAGCCGCCCGCGCCTACGCCGCCTGGCTCCACGCCGGCGACGACGACGAACGATCGGAATACGACCCGTGACGTCGAAAGCGTTTCGACGTGCCTCGCTGGCTCCTCCAAACCTGCCGCCCTTCCGCGTCGAGCTGCTAGCGATTAGCGACTAGGGCCTAGGTCAGAGGAGGACGCATCCCTTTCCGACCTAGGCCCTAACCGCTAACAGCTAATCGCTTCCGGTCCTACGGCCTCGTCGCTTCGAGGTAGGCGTAGAGCGAGCCGTGGCGGGTTGGGGTGGGGAAGCGGTCGACGGTGGCGGTGGGGAAGATGTGGCGGAAGACGGTGAGGATCTCGTCGGCAGACGAGAGGTGTTCGTGCCGCATGAGGGTCTTGTAGCTGAAGCCGGTGCGGAGGCGGTAGGACAGGCCGGTCGTCAAGCGCCAGCCGAGGCCCCAGAGGAAGCCGCCTTCGCTGGGGATGCCGTGCTGCATCAGGCCGCCGGGGGCGAGGAGGTCGCGG
Source organism: Planctomycetota bacterium (assembly GCA_038746835.1). NCBI lineage: Bacteria > Pseudomonadati > Planctomycetota > Planctomycetota bacterium. The sequence continues at coordinate 9,228 of JBCDKH010000001.1, forward strand.
CAGCGCTCCAGAACGGCCGGCAGGTCGGCGACGTGTTCCAGAACCGCGACGCTGATGATCCGCGAGTAACGCCGATCGGACGGCACGTCGGCGATGTCGGCGAAGACGTCGCGGACGGCCGAACGGTGCGGGCTGTCGGCGTACAGGTGCTCTTGCGGCTCGACGATGTCGAGGCCCCACTCGCCCAGGTGCGGCGACTCGTGCGGCACGTGGTTGAGCGTCCCGGCACCGAGTTCGAGCACTGGCCCCGCGATGCCGCCGGCGGCGACGCGCTCGTGCATCCAGCCCTCGGCACCCTGGGCCAGGCGGCTCATCAGGCCCTTGCCCTGCCGGTTCTTCTTGTACTCGTCCGCGTAGATCGCCGCCTGCTTTGGCGGGAGCGGGGGTCGCTCGCGTGGATAGCTCGCCAGCAGCTCGTCTGGCGTCACGGGGCGATCCTGTACTTCATCTTTTCCTTGCGGAGTGCGGCAATCTCGCGTTCGCGGGCGCGCAGCTCCTCGACCGTCGCCCGCTGGCCTGCGGCGTTGGTGGTCTTGCTCCCGGCGTGCAGGAGCATCTGACTCGTCTCGCCGAGCAGGACGAGGTACTTGATGCCGAAGACGAGGAACATCAGGAAGACCAGGAAGCCGCCGCACACGCTCAGGATCAAGACGCCCGCGGACTGTGCCGGCGTCGTCGTCAGGAACATCGCCAGAAGTGCCACGCCCAGCACGATCGCCGCTGCCGCGTAGACGACCAGCAGGCCGATCGCGACGACCTGCCCGCGATCCTCTACCGAAGGCTCACGGCCACGAATGCCGAGGTGCTGGAGATAAAACGCGGAAATCGGCAAGGCGGCGTATCCGACGAACTCCAGGACCAAAGCGATCGCGAGCAGCACCGTGATCCCACCCGCTCCGATCGGCGGACCGGCGGTCGACGTGATGACAGCGTCGATCAGCTGCACGCCGGCCGAGAGAAGCCCGGCGAACGCGCACAGTCGCACGGCCATGCGGAGCTTGGGCTTCAGGTCGATCTCCGACGGGTCCGGTTCCGACATGAGCCAGTAGCCGACGGCGAACGCTCCGAACTTGACGGCCGAGATCAGGCCTGCCACGACGAGCGAGCCGATCACGAAACTCTGGACCAAGTTTGCAAAAAAGGCCGCAATGACTGTCCAGAGCACGATCCGGCACCCAAGCGCCACCTTGTCGAGCCACTGCGAGTCGGCGAACCGCAGGTCGTCGGCACGGTCAGCCGCAACCTGGCTCAGGATGGGCGTACCGCACTCCGGACACTTTCCGCCGCGAGACAGGCCCATGAGGTTGTACCCGCATTTGCGGCACTTCTCTTCCTTCAACACCTTGGCGACGGCCGGCTTGGGCAGCTTGGGGGCGGGCGCCGCCTCTTCGTCGTCGTCGGAGAAGTCGTACCCGCCGTCGGCGGCGAGCTTGGTCGGGCGATCGGGCTGGATCGGGATCGGGTGGGCAATCTCCGCGATCGGAATCGGTGCCTTGGCATATGAAGCGTCGGTCGGCGAACGCCTGTCGAGCCCCTCGACGCCGAAACCGTCGTGCGCGAGCTCGTCGCGTGGATCGGGCGTCTCGTCTCGAACGAGCGGGACGATGTCGTCGTCGTCGGTCGGCGTCGGCTCCTCGCCGAGCAGTGGGACGAGCTCATCGTCGTCGTACGTCTTCTTCGGCCGCTGCTCGCCCACGAGTAGCAGCGTAACGATCAAGGGGCCGGCATTCGAGTGGGGTCGCGTAGGGTGGCTCGTGACGCGCGACACGCGGAACAACCTGATCTTCCTCGGCGTGCTGCTCGTCCTGACGCTGCCGCCGATGTTTCTGCTGGTCGGCAAGGCGTGGCGTGGCGAGGGCGGGCTGAATGCGACCCCGCCGGCCGCGAAGATCAAGACGGCCTACCTCAATCCCGTCGGCGTCGGGTCCGGCGTCATTCGCATCGTGCCGCCCGCGACGGATGCGTTTGTCGACGATCTGGCCCGCGACCTCACCGGCGAGCCGGCGTTTCGGTTGGCTAGTGCGGGCGGAAGGCCGTCGCCACTGATCGGTGAGGATTTTCGCCTGGAGCTTCTGGGTGAGCTCGACGACGAGACGCTGCTGGTCATCTGGCTCCACCGGGACGGAGCCGACCTCGACAGCGTCACGAGCCCGGCGGGTGGGATGCGCGTGGTCACGCACGTCGACGTGCCTTCAGAGGTTCGCAAAGAGCTCCAGGAGGGCCCGGCCTCTGCGATCATTTCGGGTTACTCTGGCTACGCCGCCCCGCCGCGACGGGTCGCTGTCGTCGCACTGAAGGGAACGGTGCCTGAGCGGTTGACGGTTTCGTGGAACCGCGGCGAGATGGCCGGGCAGGACACGATCGACCTTTCGGACGTGACCCCGACAAGGGCCTCGACGTTGCCGGCCTTGCCGAATGCCGATATACCAGCGTCCCAGCAGTATCCCCGATGACCCTTGCCAGTCCCACAGAAGCTCCCGTGACCGTTGCGAATCAGCCAGGCGCTGACCGTCCTGACGTGATGCGTCCACGCCGACCGATGCCCACGGTGCCGCTCGACGAGGCCGGACTCGCGTTGCGGTACGCGTGGTTGACGTACATCGCCGTCGCGCTCATCCCACCCGCCGCGATGATCGGGTCGATCTTCGTGCTGCTGTTCACCGGCAATGGGGCTACGAAAGAGGTAGACCACGTCGGGCACTTCTGGGGCGTCGTCTGGCTAGTCGGCGGGATGACCTTCATCGGCGTGACGCTGCCGGGGTCGTTTTACATTCGGCGTCAGCTGTGGAACGAGTACTACGCGGGCGATGTCGTCACGCCCGGCAACTACCTCAAGGGCTGGGTGATCATCTGGCTGCCGCTGGTGTCGGCGGGCGTTCTGGGCTTTATCGGCCTGGCACTGACACGTGACTTTGCCACGGTGTTCATCAGCATGCTCGCGTTCATCGTCTTTCTTTCAATGGCACCCAACGGTCACGCGATGACGCGGCCGGTGGGCGACCATGACGATCCCGCGACGTACGAAGAGCCGAAGTAGGACGCGTGCCGACGATTCCGCCCCTGGTGCTGCTCGGTGCCGCGGCCGTTGCGGTGACTGCGGTCATTGTCTTTGTCCGACTGCGCGAGCGACGCCTGAGAAACAAGCTGCGCGCGTCGGCCGACGCTCTGGGCTACCAGCCGCTGGCCGCACCGCCCGTCTGGCTGACGGCTGCTGCCCGGCCAGGCCTGCCTGAAACGGGCGCGTCGGGCCTCGTTGCAACGAACGTTTTCAGCAAGGCTTCCGAAGACGGCGCGATGCGGGTTGTTGCGACCGTCCACTATCTCGTCGGCGGTGCTTCGCGTCGGCACGCTCTGCGCCGGGTGATCGCGGTCGATGTGATCAGCGGCAAAACGCCACAGGCACAGGTTCACCCCGAACGCGACGACCTTCCGAGGGCGTACGAAAGCTTTATGAAACAAACCTTTCCCACCGTCCAGAGCGATTGATCGTCCTGACGCCTGCACGTGCGGCATGCTGCCGCAGCTTGTGAAATCTCGTAGCTTGCCGAAGCAGCAGCGACCGACTCTAATGCCCCCAAGCCGGCCGGCCCCGCGTGGTGCGTCGTGCCACGACTCGACCTTTCGAGTCCTTCCCCATTTCGCTTTTGATGTAGATGAGCAAGACGACGGGACAATCCGACGCCTCACAGAGCGGCTCGATGGCCTACGCCTCAGGACGGTCGGGCCGCTTCGTGTTTCCACGGTGGGCCAACTTCCTGCTGCCGGTGATGATCGTCGCCGTCGGCGGCGGTGCCCTGTATGCCCCGACTTTCGCCGGCCTGGCACTGCATCCGGACACGCTCAACATCGGCTACCAGCCCGAGCAGCCAGTCCACTACAGCCACGCGCTCCACGTGGGCCAGCTTGGCATGGACTGCAAGTACTGCCACACGACGGTCGAAAAAGCCGCATTTGCCGCAGTTCCGCCGACGCAGACGTGCATGAACTGCCACAGCAACGTCGCCACAGCCGAGCCGACGTTGAACAAGGTTCGCGAAAGCTGGGCGACGGGCGAGCCGATCGAATGGATCAAGATCCACGACCTGGCCGACTACAGCTATTTCAACCACTCCGCCCACGTGAATGCCGGCGTTGGTTGCTACTCGTGCCACGGACGCGTCGACCAGATGGAGGTCGTCTACCAGGCGCAGCCGCTCAACATGGGTTGGTGTCTCCAGTGCCACCGCGAACCGGAGAAGTTCCTCCGTCCGCGCGAACAGGTCACGAGCATGACCTACCACCTCGGCCAGGGTGAGAACGACCTGCAGCTCAAGCCTGAGGATGAAGGTTCGTTGGAAAAGGCCCAGCTTCGCGTCGGCCTGGAGCTCAAGGCCCTCTACAACATCAAGGACGAGGCGTACATGCAGGCGTGCAGCACCTGCCACCGATGATCAAGAGTTGTCCGTCGCGAGCAGCGAGTCGCCCCGACTCCACGAGAAGCTGCTCCGGCTCCGACCCCACCACCACCGACGCACGACTCACTTTTCTCGCTTTACATGACCGCTAGCGCCGATCATCCCGCCATCAGGCCCGAGCAGACCGGGCGAACGTACTGGCAGAGCTTTGAGCACCTGGCTGAATCGCCCGAGGTGGCGGAGTCGCTTGAGAAAGAGTTTGCGGACTACACGCCCGACGACATCACCGCCGCCCCGACGCGGCGCAAGTTCCTAAAGTACGCAGCGGCCGGGATGAGCCTGGCGGGCATTGGGTTGTCGGGCTGCCGGCGCTGGCCGACGGAAGTCATCGCTCCCTACGCACACGCGGTCAACGACCACATTCCCGGCGTGCCGGAGTACTACGCGTCGAGCTGGGAAGTCGATGGCGTTGGCGCGGGCTTGATCGTTGAGAGCTTTGATGGAAGGCCGATTAAAGTCGAAGGCAATGCCCTTCATCCATCGAACTTGAGTCGCAATCGCAATTCGGGTGCTTGTGATACGACGGCAGTTGCACAGACGCTCTCGCTTTATGATCCGGAGCGTGCCCGCGGCTATGTCGATCGTCGTGGGCAAGCGCCTGTCACACTTCCTGCCGACGCGTTCGAAGGAGCGATTCTCCCGCAGCTTCGCGAGGCGTTGGCCACGGGTCGACTCGCCGTCCTGACCCAGTCGACCGCGTCGCCGACGTACACGAGACTTCTGGCCGAGTTGCCGGAAGGGGCGCACTACGCCTGGGCACCGCTCGCGACGGATCACGTTGCAAAGGCGACAGCGCTCGCCTTCGGACGGCCGCTGCGTGCGGTGTACGAGCTGGACGAGGCGATGATCGTCGTCGGGTTCGACGACGACTACATCGGGCAGCACCCGGCCCACGTCAAGCACGAGGCCGCCTGGGCCCGCCTGCGTGTCTCGGCCGACGACGAGGCCAAGCCGCGGATGAGCCGCACGTACCACGTCGACTGCCAGCACTCGCTCACCGGAGCCAACGCCGACGTCCGCCTGCCACTCAAGCCGAGTCGACTGCGACGCGTCCTCGAAGCGCTAGCGTACGAGGTCGGGGTCACCGGCGTCGCCTTGCCGGAGACGCTCACCGATCGCGAGTCCGAGTTCGTCAAGAAGGCCGCCAAGGACCTCAAGGCGAACACGGGCAACTCGCTCGTCGCCGTCGGTGCCCACCTTCCGCCCGGCCTTCAGGTGCTCGGCTTCCGCATCAACGAACAGCTCGGCAATCTCGGCCGAGCGCTGACGTTCGTCGAAGATCCAACCGTCACCGGCGGATCGATCCAGGACCTTGCCAGTCGCATCGACGCCGGCGAGATCGACGCGATCGTCACCCTCGGCGGCAACCCGGCGTACGACGCTCCGGCCGACCTCGACTTCGCCGGCAAGTTGGCGAGCGTGCCGCTGAGCGTTCACCTCTCCGACTATGTCGACGAGACGGCCCGCGTCTCTGACATCCACGTCGCTCGTGCTCACTTCCTCGAAGCCTGGGGCGACACGCGTGGCTGGGAAGGCACGGTCGCACCGCAGCAGCCGCTCATCCTTCCGCTGTTCGGCGGCGTTTCGGAAATCGAGCTGTTGGCGCGAATTCAGGATCGACCGCTCACCGAAGGCCTCGCCCTCGTGCTCGAGACGTTCGCCGGGCTGATGGACCGCGATCTTCGGCCGGCGACCGATCCCGACTTCCGCAAGTTCCTCCACGACGGCATCCTCGCCGACTCGACCTTCGCCAAGGTTGACGTCCCGAGTCCGACCGCCGCGCCGCTGGAAGACGTCGTCGCTGAGGCCGACGGGCTGGAGGTCGTCTTCTGCGGTAGTCCCGCACTTCACGACGGCCGACACGCGAACAACGGCTGGCTCCAAGAGCTGCCCGACGCGATGACGAAGCTCACGTGGGACAACGCTGTCCTCGTCAACGTGAAGGATGCGGAGAAGCTCGGAATCAGGACGAACGACCTGGTCACACTGACGCTGGCCGAGCGCTCGATGGTCATCGCGGTCTACGTCATGCCCGGCCAGCCGGAGGGCGTTATCGCCCTGCCGCTCGGCTATGGCCGACGCGCCGGTGGAAGCCTTGCCGTGACGACCGCTGCAGAAGGCGGCGACGGCGGCGGCGGATTCGACACGTACCAGCTCCGCACGACCGCCGGACTCGACATCGCCTCAGGCTGCCAGCTCACTCCTACCGGCGAGCGGTACACGCTGGCGATGACGCAGAATCACCACCTCATCGACGACACCGGCTACAAGGGCCGAATCAAACGCGTCGGCGAGCACGGCAAGCCCGGCAAGATCATCCGCGAGACGACCTTCGACAAGCACGAAAAGCACGTCAAAGCCGGCAACAAGGGCATCCACCCGGCGATCAAGTACAAGTACGGCGAGATCTCGCTGCAGATCTTCCAGCCGCCGATGGAGTACAACTACCCGCACGCGTGGGCCATGTCGGTCGACATGAACGCGTGCACAGGCTGCAGCGCGTGCGTCGTCGCCTGCCAAGCGGAAAACAACATTCCGGTCGTCGGGAAGGAGTCGGTCCTCAACAACCGCGAGATGCACTGGCTGCGCGTTGACCGCTACTTCAAGGCCGAGGGCGACACCGTCGCCGACAAGAAGCACGACGACGACCCCGACACGGTCTTCCAGCCGTTGGCCTGCGTTCAGTGTGAAAACGCACCGTGCGAGCAGGTCTGCCCCGTTGCAGCCACCGTGCACGACACGCAGGGCATCAACGTGATGATCTACAACCGCTGCATCGGCACGCGGTACTGCAGCAACAACTGCCCTTACAAGGTCCGGCGGTTCAACTACCTCGACTACCACTACAAGCGGCCGCGCGGGTCGACGCTCGACTCGACGTACATCGGCATCCCCGACCAGCAGCAGTCAGAGATCGACCTGGTCCGCCGGATGGTCTTCAACCCCGACGTCACCGTCCGAATGCGCGGCGTGATGGAGAAGTGCAACTACTGCCAGCAGCGCATCCAGGTCGCCACCATCCACGCCAAGAACACAGGCGAGACGATCAAGGACGGCGACGTCCGCACGGCTTGCCAGCAGGTCTGCCCCACCGACGCCATCGTCTTTGGCAACCTCAACGACGCGACGTCCAGGGTCACCATCGAGCACCAGAACCCGCGGACGTACGGCGTCCTGGACGAGCTCAACGTCCGGCCACGCACCAAGTACATGGCCAAGCTCCGCAATCCGCCAGCCAAGGCCGACAAGTCGGAGGGCGACGAGCACGGCAATGACCACGGCGGCGAGGAGCACGCAGACGCGTCAACCACCGCGAAGCCCGCACCGCAGGAGGTGGCCGTCTAACCCGGCTGAGACGTACCCATGGCGACGATCGACACCAGCACAGAACTCGAACGCCTCGGGCGTCGCGGCCTCTTCGAGGAGCGCGACCCGCGTGACGACACCGTCACGCTTCCGCCTGAGCCCAAGCCGCAGACGTTCCGCGAGCGCAACGTCGAGATTGACAACACCGGCGACGTCCCCGGCGAACGGGCACCGCTGGTCCTGAACCACAAGACGTTTCGCGACGTCACCGACACCGTCGTCGACTTCAACCTGAAGGCCCCGGACATTCCGTGGCTGATCCTGTTCTTGACGGCGGGCGGCGTGGCGACCATGTTCCTCGGCGGGAGCGTGCTCTACCTCCTGCTCACCGGGCCAGGCGTCTGGGGCAACAACAACACGGTCGTCTGGGGCTGGCCGATCGTGAACTTCGTCTTCTGGGTCGGCATCGGCCACGCTGGAACGCTCATCTCGGCCATTCTTTTTCTGCTGCGGCAGAACTGGCGGACGAGCATCAACCGATTCGCCGAGGCGATGACCATCTTTGCCGTCGCTTGCGCGGGCATTTACCCCGGCCTACACGTGGGTCGCCCTTGGCTGGCGTTCTGGCTCTTCCCGTACCCGAACCAGATGGCCATGTGGCCTCAGTTCCGGTCGCCGCTCTTGTGGGACGTCTTTGCCGTCTCGACCTACGCCTCGGTTTCGACGCTCTTCTGGTACGTCGGCATGGTGCCGGACCTTGCGACGCTGCGTGACCGCTGCCGAAATCGCATCGGCCAGGCGATCTACGGCGTGTTGAGCCTCGGCTGGACCGGCTCAAGTCGCCACTGGTGGCGCTTCGAGAAGATGTACCTGCTTCTCGCCGCCCTTGCGACGCCGCTGGTGCTTTCGGTGCACTCGGTCGTGTCGTTCGACTTTGCCGTGTCGCAGCTTCCCGGCTGGCACACGACGATCTTCCCGCCCTACTTCGTCGCCGGTGCCGTGTTCGGCGGCTTCGCGATGGTGCTGACGCTGGCGATCCCGGCACGCGAGTGGTTCGGGCTCAAGGGCCTGATCACGCTGCGCCACATCGACAACATGTGTAAGATCATGCTGGCGACGGGTCTGATCGTCAGCTACGCGTACGCGGTCGAGTTCTTCATCGCTTGGTACTCAGGCGTCGTGTACGAACAGTTCGTCTTCATGAACCGCCCGCTGGGCAACTTCAGCTGGGCGTTCTGGACGATGTTCAGCTGCAACGTCTTCTTCCCGAATCTGCTCTGGTTCCCGAAGCTGCGCAAGAACCTTGTCGTCGTGATGTTCTGCGCGATGTGTGCCAACATCGGCATGTGGTTCGAGCGATTCGTGATCATCATCACGAGCCTCACCCGCGACTTCATCCCGAGCAGCTGGGCCGACTTCACGCCGACCTACATCGACATGGCGATGTTCTTCGGCACGTTCGGGTTGTTCTTTGCGAACATGCTGATGTTCATCAAGTTCGGCCCGATCATCGCGATGGCCGAGGTCAAAACGGTCATGCCACAAGCCCACGTCGGCCACGGCAAGCACGACGAAGTTCAGTCGGAATCGACCGAAGCCCCCGCCCCAGCGACCGCAACCAACTGAGCCGTTGCCGTCTGCACACGTCCGACTTTTCAAGCTCCCACCACCCTCGAACACGTGACCGCCGCTTACACCACGCTGCCCAACGACCTTCGGGTACCAGAGATCGCCGTCGAGGACGATCGACCGGTGCTGGCTGGTGTGCTGGCGGAGTATGAGGACGTCGACAGCGTCTACGCCGCTGCAGAGAAGGTTCGGGACTCCGGCTACACGCGGTGGGACGTCCACTCGCCCTTCCCGATCCACGGCATTGAGAAGGCAATGAACCTTCGGCCGACGATTCTGCCCTGGATCTGCCTCGGCGGCGGTCTGGCGGGTCTGTTCGGCGGACTGTTCCTGTGCGTCTGGACGATGTCGACCAGCTACAGCTTTGCTGGCGGATTGCAGGGGTACGAGTACCTCATCAGCGGCAAGCCGATGTGGTCGCTGCCGCAGTTCATTCCCGTCATCTTCGAAACAACGATTCTGCTCGCCGCCTTCTCGGCAGGGCTCGGCATGATCGCTCTGAACGCGCTGCCGATGCTGTACAACCCGCTGCTCCGCAGCGAGCGGTTCCGCCGGGTGACCGACGACCGGTTCTTCATCGTCATCGACGCGTCGGACCCCAAGTTCGACGTCACCGAGACCGAGCAACTGCTCCGCGACACCGGCACGACCGCCGTCGAGCGCGTTGTGGACTAGCGCAACCGGCCTTCGAGCTTCTTCTCCACGCTTTACGACCTTCATGCCCGCGAACGACGCCATCAAGAAGCAGGTCGACGACGCCGTCGCCGCCAACAGTCCGGCGACGCTGATGGCGGTGCGTGGGCTGGCGCGGTTTAACAACGTGCCGACGTGGCTGGTCTACATGGTGGTCATCACGATCGTCGCCAGCTGGATTCCGCTGGCCTGGGCGGTTCGCGAGAAGTTCACACGGAGCCCGTTGCCACGCGTCCACCTTCTCCAGGGCATGGACAACCAAGCCAAGTTCAAAGCGCAGAGCCAGAACGTCTTCTTTGAGAACGACATGGCCACGCGTCCGCCAGTGCCGGGCACGGTGAAGCGTGGCAACCTCGATGACGACCGCATGCTCGTCAGCGGCTTCGAAATGCGGGACGGCGAGGTCATCTGGGCCGACTCGATCCCGGTCGAAGTGACGCCCGAGCTCATGGCCAAGGGCAAGGAACTTTGGGCACGCTACTGCTACCTCTGCCACGGGTACGACGGATACGGCAACGGCCCGATTCACGTCCGAGCCGCCGCGAATACGAACAAGAACCCTCTCTGGGTCCAGCCGTCCAGCATCCACGACGCGGTCCGCATGAGTCGGGAAGACGGGCACCTGTACAACACGATCAACATCGGCATCCGCAACATGGCCGGCTACGGCCATGCGATTCCGGACCCGGTCGATCGCTGGGCGATCGTCGCGTACATGCGTGCTTTGCAGACCAGCCAGAACGCCCCAGCCGAGCTGTGGCCCGAGGACACCAGCGACATCCCGGTCCAGCCGACGCTGGTGAGCGGCCGCGCGATGGTGATCGTCGTCGACGCCGAAGAAGCCGACACCGAAGCCGAGGCTGACACGCCGGCTGACGAAGCCCAGCAGGACTGATCACGCACTTTCCCGAGGAACTCCCACGACGTGGCCACGCACGACACCGCAAGCCATCCCGCTCACAACGAGCCGCTGACGATCCCGTCGGACAAGGCCGACCGCTTGTTCGGCGTGTCCGCTGCGGTCACAGCGGCCGGGCTGGTGCTGGCGTTCGTCTTTGCGATTGTGTTTGGCGTTCGCCGGCTGATGCTGTCGTACCTCGTCAGCTACATGTTCGTTCTGTCGATTGCGCTCGGGGCATTGGTCTTCGTGCTCCTTCAACACGCGACCAAGGCGGGCTGGAGCGTCAACGTCCGCCGGGTGCCGGAACTGCTGACACGGCTGTTTCCACTGCTTGCGATCTTGGTGATTCCGATCATCGTCACGTTCCTGTTCCCGGGAACGGAAGGCGACCGCGTCGAAGGGAAAGGCCCACTGCTCTACCCGTGGGCGATGTACCAGGTCGACCACGGCGACGACAGTTACGCCGTTGACGAGGAAGTCGAAGAACAAGCTGGTTCAGTCAGCGAAGACATCACGGGCGACTCGACCATCGAAGCGACGATGTCGGGCATCGCGAACCCCGCTTACGACCCAGACTCGGCCGAGGGGCACCTGCTGACGGACCCACGCCAGAACCTCACAGTCGAGCGGGCGGAGCACCACGCGTACCACATCGATCCTTTAACAGAGGGCAAGCTCGGCTGGTTGAATCGGCCGTTCTTCATGGCTCGGATCGTCGTCTACTTCGCAGCGTGGATCGCGATCGCAGGCTTCTACTACCGCACCAGCGTCCGTCAAGACGGCGACGGTGATCCGGAGCGAACCAACGCGATGACGCGTTGGAGCTACATCAACCTCGTCATCCTCGGCCTGACGCTCACATTCGCCAGCTTCGACCTGGTAATGAGCCTCGACCCGCACTTCTTCAGCACCATCTTCGGCGGCTACATCTTCTCCGGTGGAATGGTGGGTTTCTTCGCCGTCACGATCCTCGCCTACCAGTTCCTGCGCATGGCCGGGCTCCTCAAGGAGAGCGTGACCGTCGAGCACTACCACGACTTGGGCAAGTGGCTCTTCGCCTTCACGTTCTTCTGGGGTTACATCGCGTTCAGCCAGTACATGTTGATCTGGTACGCGAACATCCCTGAAACCACCTACTGGTTCGGCGTTCGCGGAGCGACCACCATCCCGGCGAACCTCGGCTTCGGTGCCTGGGGTGACGATCCCGACGCCCCGGCCCAGGTCGGCTGGTGGGCTGTCGTTTCGATGACGCTGCTGGTCGGCCACTTGCTTATTCCGTTCGCGGCGCTGCTGAGCCGACACGTGAAGCGGAATCTGACGCTGCTCGGCTTCTGGGCCGGCTGGCTGCTGGTGATGCACTGGATCGACCTCTACTGGCTGATCATGCCTGAGATGCTCGTCGGCGGCTGGCAACTGCTGCCGCTGACCGAGATCGCCTGTGCGATGATGGTCTGCGGCGCCAGCGTCGCCTGGATCGCTCGCGAGATGAAGATCGTCAAACTCCGCCCCGCCGCGGATCCACGTGCCAAGGAGAGCCTCGCGTTCCACAACATCTAAGAGCGAGCAGGTCGCAGCGAGCTGCGGCCTTTGCCCCTGTTCCTGACTTCCGCCACCGACGACTCCTAACCCATGTCCTCCAACCGTCAAGACGTCAATGTCGGCCTCGTCGCGTTCGTGGGCGTGGTGGGCACGATGGTCTTGCTCATCATCGTGCTCGGCGTGCAGGCGTGGTTCGGTTTCGAGTCCGATCTCATCGTCAGCCAGCGCTACGGCGCCGATGACAACGTCGACTGGCGTCGGCTCAAGAGCGAGCAGTACGCCAACATCGGTGATCCGATTGGCAACGACACGATCTACGCGTCCGAAACCGCCCCGCCGACGCGGTTCTCGTTCGCGATGGGCGAAGAGCGACAGGACTACCTGATCGGCGAAGGCGCAGCGGAGGGCTACCGGTTCCTGGGCGAAGAGCGCGACCAGCTCGTCGTGCCGATTCACCTCGCCATGGCCGCCGTGGTCGCCGAGCGTGGCGGGCCCTCCATCTCGCGCGACGACATGCTGGCCCTGGACGAGGGCCGCAACTACTACGTCACGCTCGTCAACAAGTCGTACAACTCGCCGGAGTCGACCGTCGAGATTCCGACCCGCCGTCCGAGCACGCGTCCGGCCGAGACGCCCATGGGACAGTCTGCCGCACACCCGAACGGTTCTGAAACGTCGACGGAGTCTTCGTCGTAGATTTCACTCATCAGTGAAGACCACACGACTCATCCTCTCAGGGCTGCTCGGAAGCCTCGTTCTGGGCGACGTCGCGCTCGGCCAGTATCAGCGTCGGGCGACCGATGACCTGGACGGTGCGTTCCAGAACGAAGTCATCGAAGATGCCCGCTCCAAGGCCGGAATCGACGAAAAGCTCGGCGAGTTCATCCCGCGCGACCTCGTCTTCACCAACGCCAACGGGCAGCAGCTAAGCATCGGCGACGTCCTGGACGAGGGCAAGCCGGTCATCATCCAGATGGCCTACTACCGCTGTCCCCAGCTCTGCGGCGAGGTCATGAACGGCATGGTCCGCTCCATGCTCGACTTGGCCGGCGATTACGAGATTTCCCAGGACTTCGAGGTCATCACCGTCAGCTTCGACAGCCGCGAGGATGTGTCGCTGGCCCGCAGCAACAAGGACGCGACCGTCGACGTCATGAGCCGCGAGTTCGAGGAGTCGGACGTCGAGTCCGGCTGGAACTTCTGGGTGGGCGACGACCTGAACATCGAGCGGCTAGCCGACGCAATCGGCTTCCGCTTCGCCTGGATCCCGGAGGCTCAGGAGTACAGCCACACGGGTACGATCGTCCTCGTCACGCCCGACGGCAAAGTCAGCCGCTACCTGCAAGGGCCGCGATTTGAAGCGCAGACGCTGCGTTTGAGCCTCGTCGGAGCCAGCGAGGGCCGCCTTCAGCCGAGCCTGAAGGACGCCTTCATCCTCTACTGCTTCAGCTTCGATCCGACCACCGGCCGGTACACCGCGACGGCCATGACGGTCATGAAGATCGGTGGGGCCACGACGGTCGTGACGCTTGGCATCGTCATCCTGTTCCTGCTCCACCTCGAAAAGAAGGGCCGACTGCGTCGTCACCCCAACGCAGGTACGCCGATCGACGAGGTGGACGACGTTCCGCCGCCGTCGGCACCGTCTTCCGGCGGGAAGCCGCACGCGTTTGCCTGATCCTTCACTTTTCCTGACGAACACGCCTTCGGGTCGACCGAATCCCACGTCTTTGCCATGATGCACCTGCTGGTCATGAAGCGACGCCTCCTCCCGACCATCCTCACGCTCTGCCTCGCCCTGCCGGCCGCTTCGTTCGCACAGGACTCGGACGCCGATGCGCCGCTGATCACGCGTGGCCAAGAGCAGGCGGTCGAGTCCGCGGAGGCGACGCTGCAGTCATCTCAGGCCGCCGCTGGTGCCGAAGTCGAGACCGCGGAGCCAGAGCTTGCCGGACGCGACAAGCGACAGGCTGATTTCGAGCAGTACGTCGACACGATCCGCACGCTTGTGCCGTCCATGCCCGAGCAGATGGACACCGGCACGATGGATGGCCTCGGCCTCTCCGCCATGCCGCAGGACGCCGCAAGCCAGGCTGGGGACGTCGACTTCCTCTACCAGTTCATCCTTTGGGTCTGCTACATCTTCGGCGGCATCGTGATTATCGCGATGTTCTGGTTCCTGATTAAGTATCGGGCCAGGAGCGACGACGAGCCCGACCCGACCGGAACGTCCAGCCACTCAACGACGCTTGAAATCACCTGGACGGTCATTCCGACCTGCATCGTCCTGGTGATGTTCACGCTCGGCTTCCGCGGCTACTTGAACGACACCATCGCGCCGCCCAACGCGTACAAGATCAACGTCGTCGGCGGCTCGTGGTACTGGCAGTTCGAGTACCCCAACGGCGCGATCCTCGAACACCTGCACCTGCCCAAGGACCGGCCGGTGGAGTTCACGCTCAAGAGCATGGACGTCATCCACTCGATCTACATCCCGGCCTTCCGAATGAAGAAGGACGTGGTTCCTGGCCGGTTCAACAAAACGTGGACGACACCGACGGTTGAGGGCGTCTTCGAGCTCTTCTGCACCGAGTACTGCGGCACGCTCCACTCGCAGATGGCAGCCAAGGTCTTCGTCTACGAGCCTGAAGACTTCGAGGTCATCCTAGAGAAGTTCAGTGACCTGCGTGTCGATCCGGTCACGGGCGAAGAGCGTCCGCCGGCCGAGGTCGGTGCCAAGCTCTGGCAGGTTCGTGGTTGTGCGGGCTGTCACAGCGTCGATGGCGCCGCCATGACCGGCCCGACTTGGAAGGACCTCTGGAACAAGCCGAATCACGCGATGGTCGACGGCACTGTTGTCGAGGTCAACGAAGACTACATCCGCGAGTCGATCTTCTACCCGCAGCGCCAGATCGTCGCCGGCTACGGCAACGCGATGGCCAGCTACCTCGGCGTTCTGAGCGAACGCGATGTGTCCGACATCATCGCGTACATGAAGACGATCAGCAGTTACACCGAAGAAATGACCGAGGCCGAGTCGGCCGTCGTCGAGCCCGGCGACGAGGGCTAACCGCTTACAAGACCACCACTTTTCGATCCCCAGCTTCGAGACGTTTATGAGCACGATCAACGCACCCATGGTGGCCGGCATCCCGGAGGCGAACCGGGCGGAGGTCCATGGTGACAACTACTTGACCCACACGCGAGGCTTCCTCTCGTGGGCCCTCACGCTCGATCACAAGCGGATCGCGATCATGTACATGATCGGCATCCTCGGGTCGTTCCTGCTGGGCGGCATCTTCGCGCTGCTGCTCCGGCTCGAGCTCATCGGTCCGGGTGCGCTGTTCAACTCGAACGAGAACGCCGCGTGGGACTTCTACAACCACATGTTCACCATCCACGGGGCGGTGATGACGTTCTTGTTCATCATCCCCGGGATTCCCGCAATCATCGGCAACTTCGCCCTGCCGATCATGCTCGGGGCCAAGGACGTGGCCTTCCCGCGGCTAAACCTGGCCAGCTTCTACGTCTGGCTCGCCGGCGGCGTGTTTTTCGTCTACGTGCTGCTCAGTGGCGTTCTCGAAGTCGCCTTCGGATGGCACCTGCCGGGCGGCTTCGGTCTCGACACCGGCTGGACCTTTTACACGCCGTACAGCACCACCAAGAGTGAGTCGGGCGTTATCCCGGCGACGTTGGGTGCGTTCGTCCTGGGCTTTGCCAGCATCCTGACGGCCGTCAACTTCCTGGCCAGCATCCACATGCTCCGGCCCAAGGGGATGACCTGGTTCCGCATGCCGCTGCTGCTGTGGTCGCTCTACTCGACGGCGATCATCCAGATCCTCGCGACCCCGGTTCTAGCCATCACGCTGCTTCTGCTGGTCGCCGAGCGGTCGATGGGCATCGGCATCTTCGACCCGCTCAACGGCGGCGACCCGGTGCTCTACCAGCACTTCTTCTGGTTCTACAGCCACCCGGCGGTCTACATCATGATCCTGCCGGCGCTGGGCGTGATCAGCGAGATCATCGGCATCTTCTGCCGCAAGCACATCTTCGGCTATAACTTCATCGCCCTCAGCTCCCTGGCGATCGCGCTGTTCAGCTTCATCGTCTGGGGCCACCACATGTTCACCAGCGGCCAGTCGGCTCTGGCGAGTGCCCTCTTCAGCCTACTGACCTTCAGCGTCTCGATCCCGTCGGCCGTCAAGGTCTTCAACTGGCTCGGGACGATGTACAAGGGCTCGATCCGTATGAAGGCGCCCATGTGGTACGTGGTCGGGGCCATCTGGGTCTTCACCATCGGCGGCCTGACGGGCCTGTTCCTCGCGACGCTCCGCACCGACATCCACCTGCACGACACCTACTTCGTCGTCGCCCACTTCCACTACGTGATGATGGGCACCGTGCTCTTCGCCCTGGTCGCGGGAATCTACTACTGGTTCCCGAAGATGTTCGGCAAGATGTACGACGAGAAGTGGGCCGGCATCTGGGCGGTCGTGACGCTGGTCGGCTTCAACGTGCTCTTCTTCCCGCTCTTCATCGCTGGTAGCCAGGGCATGCCCCGCCGCTACGCCAGCTACGAAGACCAGTACATCGCCTACCACGTCATAGCGACGGTCGGCTCGTGGATCCTCGCCGTCGGCCTGTTCGGCGTCTTGCACAACTGGATCCAGGGGCTCCGCAAGGGCAAGAAGGCCCCACCGAACCCGTGGGGTGCCAATACGCTTGAGTGGCAGACCAGCAGCCCGCCGCCGCACGACAACTTCAAGGTCACGCCCGCGGCCGGCGATCCGTACGCGATCTACCGCTGGCAGCACGCTCGAAGCACCGACCCTGAGGTCGCCGACGGCTGGCAGCTCAAGCCCGAGTACGCCGAGGCCCTTAAGGCCGCCGGCCCGGGTCACCGCGTCGTCGCCGCTGACGTCGATGATTACAACGATGGTGGCACGACTGGCACCAGCCTCCTCGATGCCCCGGACAACGACGACGACGATCGCCGTTGAGTGTGACGACTCCGGTTCGACCCGTTAGCCTCTGAGCTTCACGATGACAGTCCTTTCGCCCGAGCACGCCGACGCCGACCACGGTCATCACGGCGATCATCCGCCCCACCTGGCGCACCACTTCGACACGCCCGAACAGCAGTTCGACTCTGCGAAGGTCGGTATGTGGGCCTTTTTGGCGACGGAAATCCTCATGTTCGGCGGCCTGTTCGTCGCCTACGCGGTTTACCGCTACAACAACCCGGACGTCTTCAAGTACTCCGCCGACCACCTCAAGTGGTCGCTCGGTGCGACCAACACGCTCATTCTGCTCGCCTCGTCGTTGACGATGGCCTTGGCCGTCCGGGCAGCCCAGCTCGGGCAGCAGTCGTACCTGAAGCTCATGCTGGCGATGACGCTTCTGGGCGGCGTCGGCTTCATGGTCATCAAGACCGTCGAGTACACCGACAAGTTCAATCACGGCCTGTTCCCCGGCAGGTGGAACGTCTACGACCGCCAAAGCGAAGGCGGGCAGGAACGCTTCGCCAGCTACATCGCCCACGAGCAGGGTGCTGCCCATCACGACGAACACAGCAGCGACTCCCACGCCGCGGGGAGTAACGCCCATCACGAGGACGACGACCACGAAGATCATCACGCAGACGGTCACGCGGAGACGCCAGATCAGGCGGTCGCATCGCCGGTCGTCGCCTCAGATGTCTTTGCCATGCTCGGCCCGGACTACGTCGACCCCAACGCCGGCACCGGCGATGCAGCGATCCACCGGCCGACGATCGACATGGCTCAGCTGTCCATCAGCCACGACGCGCACAACGGCGACGGTGCCCACGCCGGTGGCAAACACAGCGTCGCGTATGGCGACCTATCGATCAAAGAGCAGTCCAACCTCAAGGCGTTCTTCGGCATCTATTACATGATGACCGACCTTCACGGCATCCACGTGCTCATCGGCATGGGCCTGATCGGCTGGGTCCTCATCAAGAGCCTCGCCGGCACCTTCGGCCCGGCATATTTCACACCCGTCGACCTTGTCGGCCTGTACTGGCACATCGTCGACCTGATCTGGATCTTCCTCTTCCCGCTGCTGTACCTCATCCACTGACCCGCCATGGCCATCACCAACGACAGTGGCGTTCGAGGCACCGCAGCCGTCTCGCTCGCCGACATCACCGACGAAGACCGTCAGCTGACCGCCGAGCGTGCTGACGGTCTCTCACGAGGACTGAGCGGGCTAGGTGCTCCGGTAAGTCATGCAGAACACGACGAGCCGCACGTCGCGCCCTTGTGGATCATGTACGGCACGTTTGCGGCATTGGTCGGGCTCACAGTTCTTACCGTCGGAGCTCGATTCGTCGACTTCGGTGCTCAGATCAACATCATGATTGCCCTCGGCCTTGCCTTCTTGAAGGCGGTGCTCGTGGCGATGTTCTTCATGCACCTGATCTGGGACAGCAAGCTCAATCAGCTGATCCTGGTCAGCACGCTGCTGTTCCTGACGATCTTCATTGGCGTGGCGATCATCGACAGCGACCAGTACCAGCCGATCCTCGACCCCGCCGACGCCTACACCACCAGCATCGAAGCCGCTGGCGAGTGACGTGCCGTAGCCGCCTGATCACTCTTCGTCTTCGCGCTTGCGAAGCGTTGCTCCTCGCACCTGACCACGTTCAACGTAGTTGACGGTGACGTCGACGCTGTCGAGCGGGACGGAGTCTCCGGAGACCGGCCAGCGGCCGAGCTCGCGGGTGACGTAGCCGCCGAGCGTCGTCACATCGCCGCCCTCGGCCTTGTCCATTGCTGCGTCGCTGAGTTGCAGCTTCTGGAAGATCTCACGCAGCGGCACCTCGCCGTCTGCACGCCATTCGCTGGCAATGACTTCGCCGTTGACCTGCTCGTGGCCGACGTCGCAGCTGACGGGTTCCAGCTTCCAGACGCGCTCACCTGCGTCGAACTCGTCCTCAATGTCGCCGACGACTTCCTCCAGCACGTCTTCGAGCGTGATGACGCCCTGCGTGCTGCCGTACTCGTCAACGACGATCGCCATGTGGCTTTCCAGCCGCTGGCCGCCGGGCTCCTGGAAGCCTTGCTGGAACCGGCTGAGCAACAGTCCCAGGTTCTGCGTCTCGGGCACGAACGGCACCGGACGGACGAGCGACGCGAGGTCGATCTGACCCGAGCCGATGACGTGCAGCTCTCCGCCGGGCGAATCCGGCAGCAACGCCCGCACCTCATCCGGTTTGTCCGGATCGTCAGCCACGTGCAGGCGTCCTGGAACAAGTGACAGTGCGTTGAACACGTCGCGCAGGTGGACAATGCCCTTGACGTCATCCACACCCTCTCCCAGCACCGGCAGCCGCGTGTAGGGCGTCTGACGCAGCGTGCTCAGCACCTCGGCAAAGCCGTCGCTCAGGTGTAGCACGTGCATGTCCTTGCGGGGCGTCATCACCTGCCGCGCCTTGACCTCCTGCAGCCGACCGGCGGCGGCGATCATCTGCTCCTGGTGCTCGTTGATGACCTGCGTCGTCCGAGCCATCGCAGCCAGCGTCGCGATCTCATCGGTGCCGACGACCTTGTGGTGCCCGCCGGACGTGTCGAACGGCTTGTTCACAAACTTCACTGCCGCCAGCACCGGCTTCATCACGTTGACGATCAGCAACATCGGTCTGGCCGTGAAGGCGGCGACCGTCGTGTTGTACCGAACGCCGAGACTCTTAGGCAGGATCTCGGTGAACTGCAGCATCAGCACGGTGAAGACCGCACCGAACGCGAACACACTCCAGCCGCCTGCGTTCTCGCCGAAGAGTTGCGGGTTCTGATCGACCCACTCCTCGAATTTCGCCCCGGCCATCGTCGCGCCGATGGTGTGGGCGGCGGTGTTGCAGATCAGGATGACGCTGATCGGGCGTTCGACTTCCTTCTTGAACGCTTCCCAGATCTCGCCCGCCTTGGGTCGACGACGCTTGAGACCGGCGACGTCGCCAGGCGTGAGGCTCAGCAGCGTCGCTTCCATGAGCGAGCAGATCGCACTGATCGACAGCGACGTTCCGACGGCAAGCAGAAGAATGAGAAGCGTCATTCGGCTGCCGCGACTGTAGCGGATCCGACTTGCCGACGATGCCTCACCCACAGCAGGCACATCCCATGCGGCGGAGCCGTCGGGCCTGCAGCCTCGCGATCGCGTGCCGACAGAATCGTCGTCATCGCTTCAGGCGGTACTTTCCCCGCACCCACGCGGAGCAAAGTTCCCGTCATGATCCGAACCTGATGCCACAGGAAGCCAGTTCCGGCGATCTCGAAGTGCACCCGATCGCCGTCGCGTGACACCTTCGCGGACGTGACCGTCCGAACCGTCGACTCGCGTCCGTGGCCCGGCTTGGCGAAGCTGGCAAAGTCGTGTTCGCCGACGAATCGCGCCGCCGCTTCATGCATCGCAGCGACGTCGAGTGGACTCGGCATCGGCGGCAGGTGGAGCATCACGTCGCCGGCAAACACGTCCTTCTTCAGTCCGTTGTGCACCGTGTAGCGATACGCCTTCTCGGCCGTGTCGCTAAGGACGTCGAAGTCGTTCGCGACGGGCTCGATCGACCGGATCGCGACATCCGCCGGCAGCTTTGCGTTCGTCGCTGCCATGAGCCGTTCGGGCGCGATTTGATGCCGGATCGTCTCGAAGCTTGCCGCCTGACCTTTGGCGTGAACGCCGGCGTCGGTCCGACTGGCACCGACGACGTTGACGGGATGCCCGACGGTGCGTTGGAGCGCGAGTCGCAGGACGTTCTGGACCGTCGGCAGCTCGGCCGCAGAAGTGTCTTCGCCCGGCACCATCTGCCGCTGCCAGCCGTGGTAAGCCGTGCCGCGATACGCGACCGTCAGCTTGTAACGGAGTTGGGCCGGCTCATCGCTCACGAATCGGCAGGCGTGTCGCGCTTCAGATCGAGCCACGCGTGCTCCGCGTCGGTGAGCTCGATCGACAGGCCGGGCAGCGACGTGTGCAGCTCGCGGAGGTTGCGCGGGCCGATGAGTGCGAAGCTCGGGAACGCCTGCTTGAGCACCCATGCCGCTGCAATGCTGATCGGCTCGACGCCGCGTTGCTCGGCAAGTTCGAAACAACGCTTGCGTCGCTCCATGTTGGCATCGCTGACCCAGCAGCGGTTCAGCTCGGCCTCGTCCAAGTCGCGATCAGGCACGAAGAAGCCGCGGGCCTGACTGCTCCACGCAAAGTTGGTCAGACCGGTCTCGGCGAGGTAGCTCATCCAATCGTCGGCGTGCGCGCTCTCGCAACCTCGCCAGACGGGATCGACCATCTCGGCCAGCGACAGGTTCTGGCTCATGACGGTGAAGCCACGAACGCCCTTCTTGCTCGCGTAATCCTGGGCCTCCTTCAGGCGGCTCAGCGTCCAGTTGCTCCCGCCAAACCCGCCGCGAATGAGTCCTTCATCGGCCAGCTCGCTCAGAACGTCGACGAATTCGCCCGCTGGCACATCAGGGTTGTCGCGGTGGAGGAAGTAGAGATCGCAGTAGTCGGTGCCGAGCCAGCCGAGCTGGTCCATCAGCTCGCCGCGGATGAAGTGCGGGAAGTTTCGCGGCGTGTGGGCACCCTTGCAGATGACGGCCACCTGGTCGCGCACGTTCCGGTGCTTGATCCACTGACCCAGCAGTGCCGAGCGCTGTCGACCGTAAACGTGCGCGGTGTCGAAGCCGTTGCCGCCGTACTCGAAAAACGCGTCGTAAAGGACAGCCGCCCGGTCGAACCGGTGCTGGTTGTCGCAGCCCATCAGGAACTTCGACACCTCGAACGGAATCTCGCCGACCTTCGCCGTCGGCATCGGCGACGTCGACTGGCGCGCAAGCGACTCGCCGATGATGGTCGTGGAGCTGTAGTGCTCGAGCGTTTCGGCCGGGTACGTGAGACCAATCTGCTCGCGCCACGTGTCGAGCGCCCGCATGTTCCCGAGTGTGTCGGCAGGCGTCATCGCAGGGAACGCAACGCCGCCGGTGACCACTGCCTTCGCAAAGGCCTCGGCCTCGAGTGCGTAGAGCGGCTTGTCGCTCGGCACGGCAATCTCACGCTTGTCGCCCTCGGCCGGCTCGATGACGATCGTGCTCTCGCCGCCGTGGCGTGCGGGAATGAACGGCTGGTCGATGCTCAGCTTTCCGCCGGTGCCGTAGACGGTCAGTCCGTTCTGTGCGTTGAGACGAACGCCCGTTCGCAGCGACGCGACAATCCCGCCGGGGAACATCGCCGTCGCAGCGGCCCACTCGTCGACGCCCGTCTTGCCGAGATGACCGACGCCCTTGAGACTCGTCGGCCCTGCAACGTCTCCACCGACGGCAGCACCGGCGACGAGCCGAGCGATGCTGACGGCGTAGCAGCCGACGTCCAAAATCCCGCCACCGCCGAGCTCCGGGTTGAGCAGTCGCTGCTCGGGCTTGTCCGGCCCGCGAAAGCTGAAGGCGGCGTCGATGAACTGCACATCGCCGATGACTTTCTCGCGAAGCAATCGCACGAGCTCGTCGATCACCGGATGGCAGCGGTACATGAACGCCTCCATCAGGACGCGATCGGACAGCCGAGCCGCCTCAAACATCGCCTCGGCATCTGCCCAGTTGATCGCGACCGGCTTCTCACACAGAACGTGCTTGCCGGCGCGGAGCAGCTTGA
The DNA here is from genome assembly GCA_038746835.1 of Planctomycetota bacterium. NCBI lineage: Bacteria > Pseudomonadati > Planctomycetota > Planctomycetota bacterium. The sequence goes on from JBCDKH010000001.1 coordinate 32,409, forward strand.
TCGTCCACTCGGCGTGCTGCGGGTGCGGCGTGGCGACGTAGACCGCATCGACCTCGGCGTCCGAGAGGAGCTCGTCGTAACTGCCAAGGCCGCGTGCGCCCGGCGCGTGTTCCTTGGCAAAGGCGTCGGCCTTTTCCTTGGAACGGCTCGCGACAGCGACGAGCGTGCCCGTGTCGGTGTGTTTGAGATCAGAAGCAAAGGCCCCGGCGATGCGGCCGGCGCCGAGGATTCCCCAACGAAGATGCGTGGCGGGCGTCATGCCCCAACTTGTAGGCGAGGCAGATCAGCCACCCAACCCGCCGAGCCCGCCACGCCGCAGCTGGTCCATCATGTCGTCGGTGATGCCGGCCTCTTCTGCGGCCTTGGCCATCTTCTCCTGCGTCACCTCAGCCGCCTTGACCTGCGCCTTCTGCTGAGCGATCGCGACCGCGGAAACGATGTGCCGCTGAAGCTGCTCGATGTCGGCAACCTCGGCCGTCGGGTTGATTTGCAGCGAGACCAGCTCCAGCTTGCCGTTGCACGTCGCAACCACCGCACCGTTACCGGCGTCAGCGGTGATGCGAAGGCCGCCGAGCTCGCCGACGAGTTCCGCCTGCATCTCGGCCATCTTCGACTGCATGGCCTTCATCTTCGCGATCATCTGGGGCAGATTCGCGAGGTCTTTGAAGTTCTCGAACATGCGCGATGATACGGCTTGTCCGTCATCCCGAGCGAAGCCGAGGGACCTCGCCTGGTTCTGCGTGGTCGCGCAGGCGAGCTCCTTCGACTCGCTGCGCCCGCTCAGGATGACCTAACGCCGGTTTCGGGCTACACCGCCATCAGTTCCGCCGACGAGGTCAGCTCGGCAAGTGCGTCGGCGGCGAAGCGGACGTCTTGCTTGCTGGTGAAGGGGCCGAAGCTGAGCCGCGTTGCGCCACCGGCGTCGAGCGTGCCGATCGCGCGGTGGACCCAAGGCGCGCAGTGGATGCCGCTGCGGGAGAGGACACCAAAGCCGCTCTCGAGCGCGGCCGAAAGCTCGTGCGGTTCGAGTCCCTCAGCCCGGACGCTGAAGACGCCAATGCGGTCCGCCACGCCGGGCGGGCCGAAGAGCGTCAGGCCGTCGACGCCGGTGATCGCACCGAGGAACGTCGAGACCAGGCCTTGCTCGTGTCGCTGAATCTCGCCGAGCCCTTTGCCGCGGAGCCAGCGCACGCCCGCGAGCAGACCGGCGACGCCGATGGCGTTGTGGCTGCCAGGCTCGTAGCGATCCGGCATCCACGTCGGGTGCGTCGGCAGATCGCTCCGACTGCCGGTGCCACCTTCACGCAGAGGCCGGACGAGCTTTTCCATGCCTGGCCGAAGGTAGAGAAAGCCCGTGCCGAGCGGCCCCATCAACGCCTTGTGCCCCGGTGCGGCGAGCAGATCGATCGAGTCTTTCTGCACGTCGACCGACACATGCCCGATCGACTGGGCCGCGTCGACCACGAAGGGCACCGCCATCTCGCGACAGATCGCACCGATCTCCGCGACGCGTTGAACGGCGCCGGTGACGTTGCTCGCGTGCGTCAATGCGACGAACTTCGTGTCCCGCTGGATCGCCTCGCGCACGTCGGCCGGGTCGACGAGCGTCGTCTCCGGGTCGCACGGCACGGCCGTGAACTTCAGGCCCCACTGTTCGGCCATCGCGTGGACGGGCCGGAGGATGGAGTTGTGGTCGGCCTCGCTGATGACGACGTGGCCGGGGTTGAAGGGATCGATGAGGCCGCGCAGCGCGATGTTGAGTGCGTCCGAGCAGTTGAGCGCGAAGACGACGTGGTCGGGCGACTCGCCGCCGATGAAGTCGTTGATCTCGCGTCGGCACGCCTCGAGCAGTCTGCCGGTTTCGACCGCTTCGTCATACGCACCGCGGCCGGCGCTGGCACCGAGGCGCGTCGCGTAGTCCGTCATCGCCGCCAGGACTTCGGGCGGCTTGGGAAAGCTCGTTGCGGCGTTGTCAAGGTAGAGGCGTCGCGGGGCGGCGTCGGACATCGTGGCATGATAAGGACGCGGCGCGGACGCGTGTTTCAGTCGTCGGCGTGCTTTTTGCCGACGACGGTCGGGTAGAACTCGCCGGCATACTCGCGATCTTCCTCGGGCTCGTCGACGTGCGTCGGCTTGTCTTCAGGCGTGGTGGCGACGAATCGCTTGGCAGGCGTAGCGGCGGCACCGATGGAGGCGGGCTCGGCGGATTCGGCAAGCGCGTCGCCGGCGACATCACCGCTCTGCATCGCCGCAGACTCCACGTACGCATCGAGCTCGGCGGCACGTTCGCGCTCGCGTTGCTCGCGGGCTTCGCGTTCTGCGCGAGACTCGGCCTGGGCGTCAGGGTTGTCGACCTTCGCCAGCTCGCCCAGAAGCGGGCCGTCCTTTGTCGGACCGACGATCAGACGCCGCACGCCCGCCAGCGTCATCCCGACGGCCAGCCCCGCTCCGAGCCATGCCGCCCAGGTGAGACGGGGATCGTTGGAGAGCGTCGTTCGGTAGTCGGCCTCGGCGAGGTTCAGGTACGCGGGCAGATCCATCGGCTGCCCGCCGTTGGCTTCGGGAACGCTTCGAGTCGAGCGAAACAGGCCCCGGCGTCGTGGCTCCGCACCGGGCTCGTTCCAGACGATGCCCTCGGCTGGTGTGATGATCTCGAACGGCTGGTACGTGCCCTCGTCGCGCCGCCCTTGCCGGATGAGCCGCTCGCCGGTCAATCGGTGTCCGCCCTCGCGAAGGGGTTCAACGGTCAGCCCCTGGACGACGTTCCGCCCGTCGCGCGTCTGCTGGCCGAGCGACTGCGCGAAGCTGACGGCACCCATCGTCCGGATAGGCGTCGCGACGGGCTCCGGCCGCGCCCAGAGCACCGCGCCCGCGATGATCGGTCCGAGCACCACCAGGCCCCACGATCGCAGAGACCACGCCCAAGGCCGCACGACTTCACCCGCGAGCTTGGATGGCGCATTGACGGCCAAGTCGTCCAGGTCAGGCGTGACGGGCTCGTCGCTCACGGGTCGACATCCCTCCAGCGAACGCCCAGCTCGTCCGGGTCGAATGTCATCGTGGTCTCGTCGAACTGACTCTCGAGCGTCGCGTGCGCGTCAGCAAACAGCACCGTCAGCCCACGTCCCTCGTGAATGTTGATGCCGTCCGGTTCGCCGCTGAAGATCAGCATGTGGTTCGTGGCGTCGTCCTTGTCGATGTCGGTGAAGTCGTCCGTCGGCTTCGATCCGAACGGCTGGGCGTAGAAGCCGAGATTGACTGCATCGCCGCTCAGGACGAACGCACTGCTGTTGCGAATGTTGGCCAGAATCCATGACTGCCGCCGCGGGTCTTGTCGCTGCAGCCAGCGGGCGCTGATGAAGTAGTTGTGGGTCGCACCGACTGGAAACGCCGGGCAGTTGTAGATGTCGTCGTCGGGCTCTTGGTCCCACGCCGCTTGCAGCATCTGACTCCAGCCGAGGCCTTCGGCATCGAATGGGTGCGAGCCATCCGGGTGGGTCTGAATGCCGCTCCACGCCGGCAGCCGGCCGTCCTGTTCGTTCGCGTAGAGGTTTAGCGCGGCACCGATCTGACGCAGATTGCTCAGGCAGACCACCGTCGTCGCCGACTGCCGCGCCCGCGTCAGCGCCGGCAGCAGGATCGATATCAAGAGCGCGATGATGCCGATGACGACGAGGATCTCCACGAGAGAAAACCCGCGTCGTCGGCCGACGTGCTGTCCTTGGTGTTCGAGCAAGCTCCTCCTCTGCTGGCGGCAACATACCGCGTGGCGTCGCATCGTTCCAGCGTTGCTCGCCGGTTACTCGAACACGACCGTCCGCTGGCCGGTGACGATGACGCGGTCTTCCAGGTGAGCCCGGACCGCTGTCGCAAGCACCTGGCGTTCGAGGTCGCGACCTTTGCGCACGAGGTCGTCGGGCGAGTCGCGATGACCCACCGGCTCGATTGCCTGAGCCAGAATCGGCCCGGCATCCAGTTCGGCCGTGACGTAGTGGCTCGTCGCGCCGATCAGCTTCACGCCCCGCTCCCACGCCTGGTGGTACGGCCGGCCTCCCTTGAACGCCGGGAGCAGGCCGTGGTGGATGTTGATGCAGCGACCCGCCCAACGCGCGCACAATTCCGGCGACAGAATCTGCATGTACCGGGCCAGCACGATCAGGTCGACATCGCCAACGACCTCGGCCAGGGCTTGCTCCTGCTCGGCCTTGGTCTCGGGCGTGACGGGCAGATGAACAAACCTCAGCCCACGACGCTCCGCCGCCTCGCCCGGCTCAGGATGATTCGACACAACCATCGCCACCTCGGCCGGCAGCTCGCCGATGTCGTGCCGAAAGAGCAGGTCCCGCAGGCAATGGTCCTGTCGACTCGCGAGGATCGCGATGCTCGGCCGATGGTCGTCCCAGCCAAGGCGGATCGTCAGGCCATCCCGTTCAGCGAGGTCTCGGACACGGCTTGCAAACGCCTCGGCGGTCGAGCCGTCGACCAAGTCGAACGCCAGCCGCATGAAAAAGTGCCCGCGCTCACCGTGCTGATCCGCATCGGTGATGTTGCCACCTTCGCCTGCGAGAAACGCCGCAACTGTGGCAACAAGGCCCGGCCGGTCCGGGCAATCGATAAGCAGTCGGCCCGAACGCGTCGCCATGGCCCAGTCTACGAAACCGACGATCAGCCCGCCTTACCAGCCGCCTCGCCCAACGCACATCACGCCGCGAGTCGCGGCATCGTCGGTAGCTCGTCGAAGGCCGGCAGTTGCTTCGCGACAGCGTACTTCGCGCGACTCTCCAGCAGACTCGCGTGCTCGGGCCGGTTGACATGCTCCAGGTATCGATCCCGCAACTCCCTGGCCTGACGGACCAGGTTCGGGTCGATCGGCGGTGCCTTCGGCCTTGACGCTTTCTTCTCGGTGCCACTAAATCTTTCCAGTGGCGGAACTTGCTGAGGCGTCGGGCACGGCAAGGATGCCGTGGCACCGGAGTCTGTGGGCGCGGTGGGTGGGGTGGCAGCCGTCGGCGGGGGACCGAACTGCATGGGCATCCGCGGCTTCGGCGGCTCGGCGACCGGCTGCTTCTTCGATGTCGTGACCCTCTTTTTCGGCACTGCCGGCTTCAAGGGGGTGGGGACCTCTTTGACCTCGATCACCGGCATCGGCTCGCTCCAGTGCAACCCCGGCGGGATCGGCAACGCCAGTCGATCCTCCCGCATCTGCCCGCCTTCCGTCTTGCTCGGGTACCACCATCGGGTCTCAGTGTCTCCCTCTACGATCTTCTTTTGCCAGAACAGGTGGACGCGCTTCTTCTTCGTGCTCCCGCCGCGGAACGCGATCGGCACGAACCCCATCGCCTCCCAGAACCGGTTCGCCGGCAGATCCTGGGCACACCAGCAACAGAACAGCCGACACCCATACGCACTCCGCTCGAAGACCTCCTTGAGCAACGTGGCCCCGATCAGCCCCCGCTGCGCCGACGGATCGACGCACAGCTGATAGATCACGCCCAGCTCATCCCGCTTGAGGTACCGGTCGCGATACATGACGTAGCCGATCGGCTGTGCCATCGTCTCCTGCTCAGCGACGAGCAATCCGCCCAGATCGAGGTACTCCTGGAACTGCTTGGTCGTCGCATAGCCGAGCTGCTTCGAGTGCTTCTTGTGCAATGCGTCGATCCATGGCAGGTCGTCGTGCGTCGCGGGGCGCACCGTGATCGGCGCATTCGGCACCGGCAATGCGTTCTGCGAAATGAGCTCATTCATGACATCTCCGTCGTTCGTTCTGTTCCGTCATCCCGAGCGCAGCCGAGGGACCTCGCAGCGGCTCCGCGACGAAGGCCGGACGAGGTCCTTCGACTCGCTGCGCTCGCTCAGGATGACGGATGGGTGCCACCTGGAGCTTCCTTTAGCTCGTGTATGGCAAAACGACGCCCATCACCCCGCCCCACGGCTGCCCGCCATCCGCGGCGCGGATGCCGTTCGCTGCCGAGGCGTCGAGCGTGAACGCGGTCGTGACGGCTGGCCCGAGGTACTCGAGCCCGAGCACCACGGTGTCTGCCGACGGCTGACTCACGGTGCCCGTCGCGTCCCACCGCACGTTGGTGGCCGAGCCGCCGTCGACGACGATCGCCGCCCCGTCGAGCTGGTCGACGTCGACCGCCTGATCGAACGTCAACGTCAGCAGCGAGCCATTGACCACCGCTGACGTCAACACCGGCACACTCGGCCCCGCCGCGACACCCCCGCCCCGCCGACGCCGCCCGTACCGCCGCCGCTTGGCGGGCGTGAACGACGGTGGGACGTTGACGGTGGCGAGAGGCATGGGGAGAAAGGGACTAGCGACTAGGGACTAGGGACTAGGGACTAGGAGTTAGGGATGAAGGCAGAAGTGGGGAGTGGGGAGTTGGGAGTTGGAGTGATCAAGGATGAAGTGCGGCGGGTGCCGAGTTGGCACGTTCCTCCGCTCTGACCTTCCTCCTTCATCCCTCCTCCTTCATCCCTTCTCACCTCCCTCACGCCGCCATCTTCATCGACGGCGACTCCTCGCTGACACTGGCGGTGGGGGTGGCGGAGGACTGAACGTTGCTGCCGAAGAGGACGTTGAACGTCGCCCACATGCCGGCCGCGGTGCTGCGGACGGCCTGCATCTTGTACGTGATCTGCGTCGCCCCGGCCGGGATCGTCGCGTCGACGAACTTCCGGCTGCCGACACCGCCGAGGTACTCGAAGTCGAGCGACCCGTTCGTGCTGCGGTAGACCTGGTAGATCGTCCCGCTGGTGCCCGCGGGGTTGTCGCACTTCCAGCTGAGCATGAGCTCACCGTTGCCGTTGACCTCGGTCTTGAGCTCGTAAGGCGTGCCCGGTGCCGCGCTCGGGCTTGGCGTCGCGGGCACTGGAATCTGAGCTGCGGCGTAAACGCCGTCGCCGTCGGCACCCGCCTGGGAACGGATTTGGTAGATGATGTCCGACCCCGCCCGGCTCATCGCGTCGAGCGCGACGTTCAAGTCAGCAGTCGCGGCCTTGGCAGCATTCTGCGCCGCCTGCTGCGCGTCGTACGCCGTTCGGGCGGCCTGCGTCTTGGTGTCGAGGTCGGTCACTTCCGCCTCGGTCGTGCCGATGGTCGTCGCCTGGGCGGTCCAGACGGAAATGTGATCCTCGAAGAACTGAATCTTGTCGACGTTTTTACGGGGAACAACGCTCATGGTGGCGTTCTTTCTGGAGCGCCGGCTCCACAGGGCAAGCGAGAGATCAAGGTTGAGCCGGCACGCGTTCACCGTGAACAGGTCGCCGGGGGTGGGGTGGGGAGTTCGCCTGCACCGCCGACATCGGCCACGCGGCCTACCCCCTTTACGCGAAGCTCGATTTTTCTGCCCCCACCCCACCGCCCCCCACGCCATCCCCTCCGTCATCCCGAGCGCAGCCGAGGGACCTCGGCTGGTTCTGCACGATCGCCCAAGGCGAGGTCCTTCGACTCGCTGCGCTCGCTCAGGATGACGGATCGCTCAGGATGACGGAGGACAGCGATTACTCCAGCTCTGGCAGTGGCACGACTGTCTGGTCCGCCTCGTCGTAGAGGTCATCCCACTGCGGATTGGCCGCTGCGATCAAGTTCGTCTTCTTCGACCGCCTCCACCCTTTGAGCTGCTTCTCTCTCGCGAACGCCGACCGAGCATCAGGGAACGACTCGTAGTGAACCAGCCGGTCAATCGCGTACTTCTCCGTGAAGCCCGGCACGAGCTTCTGTTTGTGCTCCTGCACCCGACAATCGAGGTCGCTCGTCACCCCGATGTAAAGCGTCCCGCCCGGCCGACTGGCAAGGATGTACACCCAAAACGACCGAACCACGCCCCCGAACCTATCACGAACAACACATCCCGTCATCCCGAGCGAGCGAAGCGAGCCGAGGGACCTCGCCTGCTTCTCGGGTCCGACCCACCCGAGGTCCCTCGGCTGCGCTCGGGATGACGGAAGGGGCCAAGCTGCAACGCCTCCAAACCAACGAATGCGCGAAACGCACACCGACGATGCCGTCGCCCGGAGCCAACCCGGTCCGAGAAAATCGCCCCTGCCACCCTTTCATCGCCGCAGGTCCGACAACAAGGTCCGCGTACCCGCCTGCAGAACGACGGGTCATGGCTGCAGCGTTCCTCTGCAGCCATGCAATGCTCCGCCGCAGGGCTGCAGCGTCACTTGCGCGGAGCAAAAACGACATCGCAGCCTTGCAGCGTTGCGCTGCAGGGCTGCAGAACGAGGTGCGCTCCGCAAATACTCCATCGCACGGCTGCAAAGCGACATCGCAGTCGTGCAGCGGAGCCATGCGTCCAGAAAAGCCAACGCCGCGAGACCTCGAACGGCGACGCCGCTCCTCCGTCATCCCGAGCGATCCGTCATCCCGAGCGCAGCCGAGGGACCTCGCCTGCGATCCGCCAAATCATTCAAGCGAGGTCCCTCGACTCGCTCCGCTCGCTCGGGATGACGGCGTGGGCCTGTTGAACCCCCAAATTCTGCGGGCGATCGCGGGGCAGGCCCCGCGGCCACAAGCAGGGCTTTGCCTGCTGCTGCGTCGGACATCTCTCAGCGGCGGCGGCGCAGGACGAGCAGGCCGGCCGCCGCCGCCAGGGTGAGCGAGGCGGGTTCGGGGTTGTGTGAAATGCTGAAGTTGGTGATCGTCGCGTTGATGCGGTTGTTGCTGGAACCGAAGGTTTCGTTCCAGGCGTTGCCGTTGAACTCGAAGAAGATCGTGTCGAGGTCGAGGGTGGTGGCGGGCAGGACGTCGAGGGTGTACGAGGCAGAGCCGTTGGTGAGCAGGTCGCTGACGAGGGTCAGGATCAGGTCGCCGTTGCCGAGGCCTTCGAGGGTGAAGGTGACGTCGTGCCGGGCCGTGCCGAAGCCGAGGACGCCGGTCTTGCCGAGGTTGTTGTCACCACCTTCGGCGAAGATGGCCCCCTTGGTGTCGGCGAGCGGATCGAGGAGAACCTTGTAGAAGTAGTCGCCGGTCGTGCTGTCGGCGAAGCCGATGCCGAGGGTGCTGTTGGCGTCGGCGGGGACGTGGCTGAGTCGGATGTCGAAGTCGACGGTGAGCGACGAACCGGCGGCGGAGAGGTTCTTGAACGTCGGAAGTTCCGCGGTGACGGCGGCGTTCTTGGCGGTCTTGATCTTGAGCTTCTCGTTGCCGCCGTGGTTGACGATGCTCGATTCGGCGTTGCCGGAGTCGATCCAGGTGAGTTCGGCCACGCTGTTGATGTCGAGCGGATCGGCGACGCCGAACTCGTAGACACGGACGAAGTCGACCTGCATGGCTCCGTTCGAGCTGGCACCGCGGGTGCCGAAGCCGGTCGACGGGTCGGCGAAACGTCCGGCCCAGTTCATGTCTCGGACTTCGCTGCTGAGGATCATCCACTGCGGGATGCCCGAGACGATGCCTGACGGATCGGAGTAGCCGGTGGTCGCGGGGTCGTACGGGGCTTGGGGCGTATCGAGGAGCGTGTCCCAGACGGGCTGGCCGTCGAGGTAGAAGACGTACTTGCCCGGATCATTGTTGGTCGGCACGACCCACTCGACGCCGTACGTGTGCCAGCCGCTCCAGGCGTGAGAGCCGGATTGGATGTTGCCGGCACCGTCGAACAGGGTCTTGCGAAGGACGCCGAAGTCGTCGTGGGCGGCTTTCTCATGAGCGGCCCCGTAGCCGTTCCAGTGGAGGGCCTGGTGGATGTCGTCGCTGATGTTGCCGTTGGCGTTGTTGTGTGGCTTGGAGTTCCAAGAGCGGTGTTCGACGATGTCGACCTCGACGCCTTCGTTGAGCGGGTCGACCGCGCCGCCACCCTGCTTGTAGACCTCGCTGTTGTAGAGCCAGAAGGCGGACCACATGGCGGGGACGGTGTGGAAGTTGATGCGCGCCTCGTAGTAGCCGCCGGTGAAGGTCTGGTTGGAGCTGACGCGGCCCGAGTAGTGCGTCGCATCGCCGCCGCCCGAGTCGGGGACTGACCAGGTGTCGATCTGCAAGACGCCGTTGTGAACGGTGATGGCGGCGGGATCGTCGTAGTGATCGCGTCGGTTCTGAATCTGGCCCAAGCCGTTGCGGGCGGTCCACTTGGTCGTGTCGAGGCTGCTGCCGTTGAATTCGTCAGACCAGATCTGGCTGTAACCCGCGGGGGCGCCGCTGACGAACGAAGAGCCCTGATTGGGCGGCATCGGCACGGCCAACGCGGACGAGGCGACGCCAAGGGCGGCCGCCCACGCGAGGGCGGCACCGGCCTTGGCCGGGCGGGAGAGTCGTGACGACATGGGATGTTCCTCCGAGAGAGATGAATCGGGTCCGGCGGGTTCCGAAGCGGCCGGGCACCAGTGGCAGCCGGTGCAACATCATTGTAACAGCATGCAATCGCGATGCAATCTTTGCAAGACACCTATTCCGATGGATTGCCGCGCCTCGCCTCGTTTGCGCGGGACAGAAATGGGGTCACCAGGGCTCCGTCTCAACCCCCAGTATCAGGCGCAGCGCGATCTGACGGATGACAGAGGATGACGGGATTCCGGGACATCACTCAAAATTGTCGCCCGCCACATGCTGGGTTGTCCCTCGTCCGGCCATCCGTTCACGCGGAAGCCTCGTAGTGCTTCATCAGCAGGTTCCGCAGTGTCAAGAGCAGCGGCTCGGGCTCGATGAACACCGCCGGGGGGCGGAAGTAGACGGTTTTGGCGTCGATGACGCGGAGGGTGCCGGGGGCGCCGGTGAGGGCTTGTTGGGCCTTGGTGGCGTCGCGCACGGTCAGGACCACGTCGGGCTTCTTGCGGACGATGCTGTCGATGCCGAAGTGGCTGGCGAGGAGGCGGAGCTCGGTGAGGGCGTAGACGACTTCCATCTGCCGCGGGGCCTCTCCAAACGCGTCGGCGACGTCTTGCTTCAGGCGGCCGATCTCTTCGACGCTTGTGCAGCGCGTCAGCCGGCGGTAGAGGTCCATCCGCTGGCGGTCGTTCTGGACGTACGTCTTGGGGATGAACGCGGCGATGTCGATTTCGACGTGCGCCTCGGGGCGTGTCGGGTTCGGCTCGTCCTTGAGCTGCCGGGTCGCGTCTTCGAGGAGCTGGCAGTACATCTCGTAGCCGACGGCGGCGATGTGGCCGGACTGTTCGGGGCCGAGGATGTTGCCGGCACCGCGCAGTTCCAGGTCGCGCATCGCGATCTTGAAGCCGCTGCCGAGGTGGCTGAACTCTTCGATCGCCTTGAGGCGTTTGGCGGCGACTTCGGTGAGGACGCGGTCCTGCGGCAGGAGCAGGTAGCAGTACGCCCGGTGCTTGTACCGTCCGACGCGGCCGCGAAGCTGGTGCAGCTCGCTCAGGCCGAACCGGTCGGCCCCGTTGATGAGCATCGTGTTCGCGTTCGGGATGTCGAGGCCACTCTCGATGATCGTCGTGCTGACGAGGATGTCCGCTTCGTGGCGGATGAACTTGAGCATGACGCTCTCGAGCGTGTCGCCGTCCATCTGGCCGTGGCCGATGACGATCTTGGCGTCGGGCACGAGCCGCTGGATCATCGCGGCCTGCTCCTCGATGTCGTAGACCTTGTTGTGGACGTAGTAGATCTGCCCGCCCCGCTGCATCTCGCGGACGATGGCGAGCTTGATCCGCTCTTCCTCGAAGCTCATGACTTCGGTGACGATCGCGCGTCGGTCTTGTGGCGGCGTGGTGAGGCTGCTGATGTCGCGTAGGCCGACCATGCCCATGTGGAGCGTCCGCGGAATGGGCGTGGCGGACATCGTGAGCACGTCGACCTGGGTGCGGAGCGTTTTGAGTTTTTCCTTGTGCGTGACGCCGAAGCGCTGTTCTTCGTCGACGATGACGAGGCCGAGGTCTTTGAACTTGATGTCCTTGCCGAGCAGCTTGTGCGTGCCGATGACGATGTCAACGTCGCCGCTGTCCATCCAGCCGAGGATTTCCTTGGTCTGCTTGGTCGACTTGAAGCGTGAGAGCGATTCGATGGCGAACGGGAAGTCGGCCATCCGTTCCTTGAACGAGCGTTCGTGTTGCTCGGCGAGGACGGTGGTCGGCACGAGGACGGCGACCTGCTTGCCCGCCTCGACGGCTTTGAACGCGGCCCGCATGGCGAGTTCGGTTTTGCCATAGCCGACGTCGCCGCAGAGCAGGCGGTCCATCGGCCGGGGCTGGGTCATGTCGCCCTTGATCTCGTCGGCGGCGGTGACCTGGTCGTCGGTCGGCGTGTATGGGAACTCTTCTTCGAACTCCTGCTGCCAGTCGCTGTCGGCCGGGAACGGGTGACCGGTCTGGGCGGCGCGCTTGGCCTGGACTTCGAGCAGCTCGGCCGCCATGTCCATGACGGCTTCGGCGACCTTTTCCTTCTGCTTGTCCCACAGGTTGCCGCCGAGCTTGGAGAGCGTCGGGTGTCCGCTGAAGCCGCCGACGTACTTCTGGACGAGGTTGATCCGGCTCGCCGGCACGTAGAGCGCGGCCTGTTCTGCGAAGCGGAGCGTGAGGAACTCTTCGGTCTTGCCCTCCTTTTCCATCGTCTGCATGCCGGTGAACTTGGCGATGCCGTGGGCGACGTGGACGACGTAGTCACCAACATTGAGATCGAGGAACGAGTCGATCTGCTTGGTCGCGACACCCTTGTTCTTGACGCGGCGGCGAAGCTCGTAGCGGTGGAAGAGCTCGTGGTGACCGAGGAGCAGAAAGCTTGAAGCTTGAAGCTTGAAGCTTGAAGAGTCGGAATCTGAGCCTTCAAGCTTCAAGCTTCCATCTTCAAGCTTTCCGGCCTTTCGTCCCCAAACAAACCCTCGGTGCAGGTAGCCGACCGGCGTGTCGATGCGGGTGGACGCGTCGGTCTCGACGCCTTCGAGCATGTCGCGCAGTCGCTTCTGCTCGCCGGTGTTTTGGCAGAAGACGGTCGCGTGCTGGGTCTTGCTGGTCTCGACCAGTTCCGCAAGCGCTGCCTTGGGTTCCGTTTCGAACTTCTGCAGGCTGTTCACCGGCAGCTTGATTCGTTCAGCGTCCGCCTTCTCGCGCACGAGTGAGACGCCGCCGTCGAATTGGCTGGCCTCGATCGTCGGGCGGTCGCCGATGAGCTTGAGGACGCTGGCCAGCGGGTAAAGCCCGCGGGCATCCGGGGCACGGGTCAGGTAGGCCTTGGCCTGCTCGGCGATCTCCATCGGCGCCCACAGGAAGACGGCCGCGTCGTCGGCGACGTAGCTGAGCGGACTGGTCGTGCCGGCTTCGTCGAGTCGGCCCTTGAGGTCGGGGATTTCGAGGAAGTCGATCGGCCCTTCGCTGCCGAGCGTGTCGATGTTGAACCGCTTGATCGTCTCGACTTGATCGCCGAAGAAATCGATCCGCACCGGCAGGCCGATTTGCATGAGGCCGGAGTCGTCGGCCGCGTCGAACTTGCCGGGCAGGTAGACGTCGACGATGCCGCCACGCACCGCGAAGTCGCCGGGGACCTCGACTTGGTCGAGCCGGTTGTAGCCGTGGTCGCTGAGCCAGACGATGAGTTTCTCGGGCTCGATCTCCTGCCCGGCCCGCAGTGCAAAGAGCAGATGCTTCAACTCGCCGGGCTCTGGCACGGCTTGCATGAGCGCTTGGATCGGGGCGACGAGAAAGTCGGGCCGCTGCTTGTTGTCCGCCAGCTTGCCGAGGAGCTTCATGCGGTCGGCGACGAGTTCCTCGCTCGCGTTGCCGAGCCCGCCGGCTGTCTCCAACGCCACGAGCACCTCGGGCCGCGAACCGGCGAAGAGCTCGACGTCGTCGGCCAGGTCGTCGGCTTCGTCGGTGTGACCGCAGACGAGCAGGACCGGGCGTTCGGCATGACGGCCGACCGCTGCTGCGGCGAGGGCGACGCTGCTGCCCCACAGGCCGCTGACCATCGTGGTGGAGCCGTCGGTGACGCTGTCCGCCAGTTCGTGCAGCTCGTCGGTCGCCATGAGCTGCCGAATCACATCGGCCGGGACGGGTGAGCCACCGGTGGCACGGGAACGCCGCGGTTTTGTCTCGGGTCTGTCGGCAACGGCTACCACCGGCGAGGGTAGCGCTGCGACAGGAAGTAGTGGGTTGCAACCACAAACGAAAGAAACCCGGCGAGGGCCGGGTTTCGATCAGGTTGTGCGAATCGGTTTGTGGGCTTAGTAGCGATCTCGGCCACCGTCGCGGTCGCCGTAGCCACCGCCGCCACCACCACCGCCGTAGCCGCCGCCACCGCCGCGTCGGCCACCGCCGCCACCGCCGTAGCCGCCACCACCACCGCGTCGGCCACCACCGCCGCCGCCGCCGGAGCCGCCGCCACCACCGCCACCGCGGTAGCCGCCACCACCACCGCCGCCGCAGCCGCGGTAGCCACCACCACCGCCGCCACCGCCACGGGGACGTTCCTCACGAGGGGCAGCCTCGTTGACCTTCAGGTTTCGGCCGTCCAGCGGCTTGCCGTCGGTGCCTTCGATGGCGGCCTTGGCCTCCTCGTCATTGTTCATGGTGACGAAGGCGAAGCCGCGGCTGCGGCCCGTCTCGCGGTCACGCGCCAGAAAAACGTCATCCACGGTGCCGTACTCGCCGAAAAGGCTCATGAGTTCGGGCTCCTCGGAGCGGTAGGGAAGATTGCCTACAAACAGTCGCATCAGAATCTCGCAGTCAGAATCAGGCCGAAGCCTCGGCCGTGGGATCGGACCGGTTCACGCCGGCCGAACGTTGTCGCTGAAGGTCGTCACGCGAAGTACCAAGCCGTCGACACGCACCCGATGGGTGGTCCCGAAGCATCTGGATCATCACGTCAGAGGGCGAGGCGAACGAGTCGACGAGCGACAGATACCTCGGCCGGGCGAATCCTCGGGCAAACGAACGATCGGGCGCAGGCGATTCGCCGGGCAGATCTCGAACAGTCCAACAGGCACCGTGCCCGCCGGGGCCGGCAGTCTAGCGGCAATGCCGATCGAAGTCGCCTGCTTTCCCACATCGACACATCCCAACCTCTGCGACTGCCGAGCGGCGCGATCTGTCGCAAGCGACAAGCAGCAGCAGCGCTTGCACCGCGCGCCACGATCGCTAGCGTCCGGTCATGCCACTCATGACCACCAAGCCGATGTTCGACCTCGCCTACGAAGGCGGCTTCGCCGTCGGCGCGTTCAATGTCAACAACATGGAGCTCGCGCAGTCGATCATCGACGCCTGCGTGGCCGAAAAATCGCCCTGCATCCTGCAGATTTCCAAGGGTGCCCGCGCCTATGCGAACATCGTCTACCTCAAGCACATCATCGACGCCGCCGTCAAGGAGAACCCCGAGGTTCCGATCGCCATCCACTGCGATCACGGCGACACGGTCGAGCTCATCAAGGAGTGCATCAGCGACGGCTATACGTCGGTCATGATTGACGGCAGCCACCATGAGTATGACCACAACGTCAGCCTCACCAAGGAGGCCGTCGATGTCGCCCACGAGCACGGCGTGGTCGTCGAGGCGGAACTCGGCATGCTCGGCGGCATCGAAGAAGACGTCATCGGCCTCGACGCCGAGGAGTACCAGAAGAATCTCGACAAGTTCCTGACCGACCCCGAAGAAGCGAAGGATTTTTACGAGAAGACCGGCATCGACAGCCTGGCGGTCGCCATTGGCACCAGCCACGGCGCGTACAAGTTCAAGCACGAGGCGGTGCTGGCGTTCGACCGGATCGAGCAGATCATGAAGACCTGCCCCGGCCTGCCGCTGGTCATGCACGGCAGCTCGAGCGTGCCGCAGGAGTTCGTCGAGCTGGTCAACAAGTACGGCGGCAACATGCCCAACGCCAAGGGCGTCCCCGAGGATCAGATCGCCAAGGCCGTCCGCGAGTACGGCGTGTGCAAGGTGAACATCGACACGGACTTGCGCCTCGCAATGACCGCCAAGATTCGCGAGGTCTTCGTGACCAAGCCCGAGGAGTTCGACCCCCGCAAGTACCTCGGCCCAGCCCGCGAGGCCATTACCGAGATGGTGAAGCGCAAGCTCCACATGCTCAACAGCGCCGGCAAGAGCGACGAGGTCGTCGCCAAGTGGGACAGCCTCGGCAAGCCGATGCCGAAGTACTACAGCTGAGGCAGGCGAAGCCGGCGACCTCTTCAACCCCGACTGACCAGCCGCCCCACTCTCGTGGGGCGGTTCTCTTTTGTTCCATTATCCGGGCCACCAAGTCTCGCCAGCTCGAGCGAAGCGCAGTGAAAGACGGCACCCGCAAGAGCGGGTGCCGTCGGTAGTGAAGCCGGTCAGGCCTCGGAACTAGATGCCGCGATCGAGATCGATGTTGGCCGGGAGCTTGATGCGGTAGAACGAGCGCTTGAACTCGGTCTCGGCATAGTCCTCACCAGCCGGGTGAGCGACCTTCGGGCTCCAGGCGAGCGACTGCACGCTGCCATCGGCGAAGGCGACGTTGGCTCGCGTATCACCAAGCTGGCGAAAGCGGAGGTTGCCCGCCGGGAGAATGTAGAAGCTGAAGCTGTTGTTCGTCGGGTTGATCGCAACGGCCTGTGAGTTGGACAGGTCGTAATTGTCGTCTCCGATGAAGAAGCCGGGGCGCGGGTAGTGCACACTCAGTTCGTCGTTGTACGACTCGTAGTCGGGCGAGCCCGGAGGAGCGTCGACGGCGTCGCGATAGCGGGAGCGCTGCCCAAACGGACCCGATCCGTAGCTCGGGAAGTCGCCAAAGCCATCCATGTCGATGAAGCTGATGGCGTAGGACGTGAGCCATGCCCGCGTCGCCCAATCAGGCAGGTTGAAATATGTCGGCGTGTCCCAGAAAAGTGCATTGTCCGCAAACAGCTGACCTGCCTTGGCCGGGTATGGAATGCCTTGAACCTTCACCGCACCGGTTGGTGCTTTAAACGGGATGAAGTTCACCGCACCACCGGCACCGTCACTTCCGTCGAGTCCGAAGGTCTCGCTCCGGATATCAGGCATGACCGTCGGGTTTGCGGCGTAGCTGACCACACCTCCTTGAGACCCGAGTTCGACAGACGGACAGAGGAACGACTCGCCGACTTTGTTGCGACGCTCGTTGTCCAGAACGGCAGGAAGCGGCCACAGCTCAGGACCCAGGTCAGAAGCGCCCATGTAGTCGCTGAGCAGCGTGACCCACGTCACGAACGGTCGCGAGGTCGTACCGGCGGCGTAGCCCTGTTCCGGCCCGACCGGCTTCGGCACGGTAACGCCCCACAGAATCGACGACTGGTAGGCAAGGCCGTGCGGGGCGGTCTGCTGGTTGTCGGTCATGTAGCCGACGAAGGCAGTCGCGATCTGCCGCTGGTTTGCAGCGGAGGCGACCGACCGGGCAGAAGACTGGGCACGGCTGAGGGTCGGCAGCAAGATGCCGACAAGAAGTGCGATGATGCCGATGACGACGAGCAGCTCCACGAGGGTGAAGCCTCGCAGGCGGCGGCGGGAGGATCGGATTTCGGAAGACATGAGCATTCCAGTAAAATTGCGAATTACGAGCCAAAAGCAACTTCAGACGCCGGAATTCGCCGGCGACCGAAACGCACGCCCACCCACGCTCTTGGCGTGATCGGGCTCTGGGTCACCATTTCGCCCCACGTCATCGCTGGGTTCAATGCGGGCCAAAAAAAGTTGCCCAGATGCAACTTTCTTCGCATCCAGAAGTCCCCGGCACCGCGAAGCCGCGTCATCTCGCCGTTGCGTCGCGGCATCTGGCTCGGCTAGGCTGCGCTCACCCGCTCTGAAGAGCACTCACACTTCAACAGGACTCACCATGAAGACCCGACTCGCACTGCTTTCGATCCCTGCCGTCGCTGCTGTCGCCGCCGCCGCTGTCGTCGGTTTTGCTCCCGCTCCGTCCGGTGACGTTGCCGCTCCTGCACCGACCGAAATGATCGCTGCTGGAACGCTCAAGGGCAAGGTGATCACGAAAGCCGGCGAACCAGCCGAGCGAGTGTCTGTCCGAGTCTTCGGACAGGTCATTGGCGGCATGCCCGTCGATGGCGACGTGGAGCTTCGCAAGCCCACGAAGGAAGTCCGAACCGACGCCAACGGAAACTTCAACATGCCCGGCCTCGCGGCTGCACGCTACCGCGTCGAGGCAGGAACCCGTGGCGGCGAAGAGGGTTACTTCCGCAAGACCGTCGGCATCAAGGCCGGCGAGGTGACGGAGATGGAAATCAAGCTCCGCTGAGTTCGCCGCCGATCATCACGGTGCACGAGCCCCGAGGCAGTCGTTGCTTCGGGGCTTCTCTTTTTTCGGCCGCGTTTCAACGGTGGCTGCCCGCGGCTTCACGAAGCTTGTCGAGGGCGTTGGCTTCGAGTTGACGCACGCGCCTGGAAGAAAGCCCGAGGGTGGTCTCCAGGTCTTCGGCTGACTCGTCGGCATCGGGCAAGTCGAAGCGGGAGAACACGACGCGTCGCTCGCGGTCGTCGAGCGTGGCGAACAGCTGCTCGAGCTCCTCGAGGTCTGCAACGCGATCTTGGCCGCGGTCGACATGTGGCCGGTCGGGCAAGACGCTCTGTCCGGAGGCCTGCTCGGCCTGCATCGCTGGGACGCTGCGGGCGAAGCCTTTCACCAGCGCCATCGTCGCATAGGTGCTGAACTTGAAGCCCTTGCCGACGTCGAACCCTTCGACGGCCCGCATCAGGGTGACGTTGCCGTCGCTGACGAGGTCCATCAGGTCCAGACCCGGACGGCAGTGCTTGCGAGCGACGTGGACGACGAGCCGCAAATTCGCCTCCAGCAATCGGTTCCGTGCCTCGCGTGCGAGGCAGAGGTGGCGTTCGAGCTGCCGAATCTCGCGTCGGCGACACAGGTGCGGATCGAGCCGACGCCGGAGCGTTGCGAAGCGGAACTTGTGGAAGTTGTACAGCAAAAACCCCGCGCGCTCTTCCGCAGGTGAGAGCAGCCGCGTGTCGTACAACGCGGCCAGGTATGGCGGCAAGCCGCGCGGACGTTTCGTCAGGCCGTCGTCATCGCTCGCCTTGCCGCCGATCGACTCCCGAGCCGCCTTGACGAGTGCCTTCACGCGTGCCTCGGCCTCGATCGGGTCACCGTCGAACAGGTCGTCAGCGTGGTACTTGACGGTGGCGGCCACGAGTCGGTCGGCCCGGACACTCATCGCGGCGAGGTAGGCCGAGGATCGTCGCAGGCCCGCGTCGGCAGCGACCGCCGAGAGCGAATCGCCCGCGTCCAGTCGTTCGGCAATGACACCGGCCAACTCATCCGACGGCGGCTTCGCAGCGGCGTCGAACCTTGATTCCGGCGTCGCCTGGAGCACCGATCGCGTCTCGAGCATCGATCGCCCGACCCGACGCGAGAGGCGATGAACGATCTCCGCCTGATCGCAGCCGAGCGACACCAAGCGCTCGCACATGCCGGCTAGCTGGTCGCGCTCATCGGCAAGAATCGCCGAACCCGCCGCCTCGGTGTCGCTGCTGCCATCGTCGTGTCGGGCGAGGAATCGCTCCGCACACGAGAGCCTGAAAGCGATGCGCTGCTTGCCGTCGTCGAAAAGCAACCGTCTGGCGGGCAACCCCTTGCGCCGCCAACGCTGGAGCGTCTTGCCGGTGACGCCGAACCGCTCTCCCGCCGAAGCCAGGTCCAGAATCGGCTCGCCGGCGAAGGTGTCGTCGTTGATTGACAGGTCCATTGCCCCACTGACGGTTTCGATCAGCAGGCCCAGGTCATGCTGCAGGGCAACGCCCGTCATCTGGTTGCCGCCGGAGACGACCTTGGCGTCCGCGTCCTTGGCCCGGTAGCCGGTGATCGCGTGCTTCACGTAGCCCGGCGGATAGGCCCGGCCTGGGTCGAGTGACAACAAAAGCTCCTCAGCCGCCTTGAGCTGCTCCAGACGCTTGCCGCGCGGCGCGTACCGCATCTGGCGAGAAAGCTCGTCGAGGCTCTTGAGCTTGAAGCCCATGGGTTCCTCCGAACCCCGGCAAGACCGGGCTGTGGCAGGCGACGCGGACGCGTCACCGAGGCGGGCGGCCAAGCGGCCGTGTGGCCCGATTATGCCCCGCCGACCCTCCGCCAGTCAACTGTTTCGACGCATGTGCCGCCGGACATGAATCTTGCCAAAGCACCGTCGATGCAGCGTCTGTGCTACCATCCTGACCGCAGCTGCGGGTGTAGCTTAGTGGTAAAGCACCGGCTTCCCAAGCCGACGATGAGGGTTCGATTCCCTTCACCCGCTTCCGGTCGTGACACATGCGACGGCTGAGACGACCCGTTAGCCTTGGCCGGCGTGTCTGGTGACCTTTTCCTCCGGCTGCAGTCGCTGCTGGGCCTCGTCGTTCTCCTGGGTGGGCTGTACGGGTTTGGCCTGCTGTACAACCGTCGTCGGCTTGGCCGCTGGTTCAAGGTGCCGTGGCGTGTCGTCCTACTGGGTATTGGTCTGCAGATCGTGTTTGCCGTGCTGATCTTGCGGACGGGGCCCGGGGCGTGGGTGTTCGAGCGGCTCAACGACGTCGTTCTCTTGTTGCTGAGTGCGTCGCGCGAGGGAGCCTCGCTGCTCTTCGGCGGCATGGCGACGGGACAGAACGTGCCGGTGGGCGAGCCGCTGAATCCCGGGAACCCGCTGTTTTCGCCGCTGATTGCCGACACGCAAGCACCGAACTTCGCCGCGGTCGGTGCGTTCTTCGCCTTCAACATCCTGCCAACGATCATCTTCTTCAGCGCGTTGCTGGCGATCCTCTACCACAGCGGCCTGATGACCTACGTCGTCGGAGGGCTCGCGTGGCTGATGCGACGCACGATGGGCACCAGCGGAGCCGAGACGCTGAGTGCGAGTGCGAACGTCTTTGTCGGCCAGACGGAGGCGCCGCTCTTCGTTCGGCCGTTTCTGCCGCGGATGACGCAGAGCGAGCTGATGGCGGTGATGGTCGGCGGTTTCTCGAACATCGCCAGCGGCGTGCTCGGGGTCTATGCGGGCATGCTCGCCGCGGTGGAGCTGGGGGCGTTTGCCATTCCGAACGCCGGCAGTCATCTGCTCGCGGCCAGCGTCATCAGCGCACCGGCCGGTCTCGTGTGTGCGAAGCTGCTTTGGCCAGAGACCGAAGAAGCCGAGACCAGCGGCAAGTCATCGGTGGCCCTGGAGCGGTCCGACGCGAACCTCCTCGACGCCGCCGTCCGAGGCACGCGTGACGGCCTGCTCCTCGCGGCGAACGTCGGAGCCGTGCTGATCGTCTTCACCGGGTTCGTCTGGCTCGCGAACGCCGGCATCGGCTACCTCGGCTCGCTCACCGGACGCGACGACCTGACGCTCCAGTTGCTGCTGGGTTGGGCGCTCGCGCCGGTCGCCTGGCTGTGCGGCGTGCCATGGGCCGACGCGACGGAGGTCGGATCGCTTATCGGCATCAAGACCGTTTTGAACGAGTTCTTCGGCTATCTGCAGCTTTCCCAAGGCCTTGCTGCCGCGAATGCGGGTGAGACGTACATCAGTCAGCGCTCCGCGTTGATTGCCCTCTACGCCATCTGTGGCTTCGCCAACTTCGCGAGTGTCGGCATCCAGATCGGCGGGATCGGCGTGCTCGCGCCTGGCCGTCGTGCCGATCTTGCGAAGCTGGGACTCGTCGCCATGCTCGGCGGTGCCGTCGCCAGCCTGCTGACTGCGTGTGTCGTCGGCGTTCTGGTCTGACAACGGTCGGCAGCGTGCGAGACGTCCTTTGCGTCGCTGTCATCCGGCAGGTACGTTCGCCCGGGAGAGTCCTTATGACGATGCGAAGCAAATGGTTGGGTGTTGGGTTGACAAGTCTGCTGCTCACAAACGTGGCGAATGCCGGTCGCATCGAGTTCCAGCCGACGTCCGATGGGCATGCGGCGACAGCGACGTTCGACGACTTTGGCGGAGGCGGATTCTCGCGGTTCAGCAGTCAGATCGCACAAGGCGCGATGGACTCGGGGTCGTTCGCTTTCGATTCCGACAGCACCGACAACACGAGGCCACCCTTCAACACGTTCAGCTACAACCCCGACGCATCGTTCTCCCAGATGACGAGCCTCCAGTCGATGTCGAGCGTGACGTCGAGTGGTGGGCTCTTTCCGCTGCAACGCGGACCTGGCGATCGCGCATTCATTGTCCGGCCGACGTTTTCCGAGGGAAACGCGGCGACGTTCTACACCCGCTTTCTCAATAACACTGGAACGACTCTCGACAACCTCACGCTGTCATTCGACCTGCTGTCGACCAACGACAAAAGCAACGGCTTCGCACTTTCGGCCCGGGTGGCCGTCGCGCCCGACGATGGCGGCAGCGCGACGAGCGATCCGGAGATGCCGAGTTACACCATCCTGCCGGGAGCTGGCCGAGTGATGAACGACGCGGCGACGTCGACCTCTGCCGTCTCGGTCGAGACGATTTCGACGCCCTTGTCGGTAGCATTGCCCGACGGCCACAGTGCGTTTGTCGCGTTTTCGTTCGACGCGATCGGCAGTGGCTTTTCGTTCGACGCTTACGGGCTCGACAACATCAGCATTGCGTCTCAGCCAACGGTCGTGCCGGAGCCGTTGGCGTGCATGGGTATCGTCTCGCTCAGCTTGATCCTCCTGAAAAGACGATAGAAAACGCGATGACCGTCGCGGACGAGAAACGTCAGCTTCGGCTTCAGCTTCGCGAAGCCAGACGAGCAACCGCTGGCATCATCGAGCCACGCTGTTTTGCCGGCCTTGCAGCATGGTCGGAGGCAATGACGCTTGTCACGTTCGCCAACGCGGGCGACGAGCCTGTCGTCGTGCCTCTGCTGCTCGACGCCTGGAATCGAGGCGTGGTGTGCCTCGCGACGCGAGTGGCCGACGAAGAGCTGGAGCTGGTTTCAGTCGAACCGACAACGCGATGGCGGCTGGGACGACTTCGTGTTCCGGAGCCCGTCGGCGAGCCGAGCGAGATTCGAGCTGAGGGAGCTTTCGTGCTCGTTCCCGGCGTCGCTTTTACGGCCGACGGTCGACGTCTCGGCCGTGGCGGCGGGTACTACGACCGCCTGATCGCCTCGCTGCCCGGGGCATTCATCTGTGGCGTCTGTGGGGATGACCGCTTGCTTGACGACTTGCCGACCGAGCGACACGACCGGCGAGTCAACGCGATCGTCACTCCAAATCGCACCATTCTGGTGTAAGGCGAAGCGAACTCGTGAAACTCTGAGCCGTAGCTGGTAGTCTCCGCCCACGCCGACTCGCTCGGCCGTCGACGTTCGGACGCGTCGACGTGCAAACCCGCTCCCCTGGTCGCACGGAGGTGACGCCATGGCAACGCTTCGATCTTCTTCCCGTCGTCGGACCCGCCTGCTCAGTCGAGGCCTTGTTGGCCTGCTGCTTCTGGGCTGCTGCGCGTTCGCTGCCTACGCGTTCAACCCGTTCGGCGGCGATGACGACGCCGTTGCCGAGGTACCGAACGACGAGCAACCGGCAGTCGAGGCGTCACCCGACGTCGCGCCCGAGCCAGAGCCGTCCCCAATGCCGATCCTGCGGACGACCACGCCCGAACGCGGACAGCCGGCGACGGACGACTGGAACCTCGACGCCGAGCCGGAGCCTGACGCCGACAAGGCCGTCCTCGCGTCGGCTCCCTCGCTTTCGCCCTTCGCCGAGGCCGAGCGACCCGCCGCCCCGTCGGGCGACTTCATGGCCGACGCCAAGGCCCTCGTTGACGCTGGCAAACTGCTCGAGGCTCGCTCGCTGCTCAACCAGGCCCTTCAGTCCGGCACGACCGACAGCGACACCACCGACGAGATCAAGGAGCGGCTGCAGCTGCTCAACCGCGTCATCGTCTTCACGCCCAGCAAGCGATTCCGCGACGATCCGTTTCAGGGCGAGCACGTCGTTCAGTCGGGCGACCTGCTGAGCAAGATCGCGCGACCGCACAAGGTGCCGTACGGATTTCTCGCCCGAATCAACGGCGTGCGTGCGGACAGAATTCGACTCGGCCAGTCACTCAAGACGATCCAAGGGCCTCTGCACGCCGAGGTCAGCAAGTCCAACTTTGTCATGGATGTGTACCTAGGCGGCCTGCCAGGGCAGTCGGGCAGCATGTACCTCACCAGCTTCCCCGTCGGACTCGGGGCCGACAGCTCCACGCCGACCGGCACCTGGGAAGTCACCCGCGGCAGCAAGCTCGTCAACCCGGAATGGACCAACCCGCGGACCAACGAGGTCTATTCGCGCGACGACCCAGAGAACCCGCTCGGCGAGCGCTGGATCGGCCTCACCGGCATCGCGGGCGACGCACTGGGCCAGCCCAGCTACGGCATCCACGGCACCATCGAACCCGAGACCATCGGCACCAACGCCTCCATGGGCTGCATCCGCCTCGGCGACGACGACGTCGCCATGGTCTACGACATGCTGCTCGAGGGCCTGAGCACCATCCGCGTGATCGACTGAAGTTCCGCAACCTTTGAAGCGGCATCGCGAACGCAAGCTTGACCGCCGGTGTGCAGCGAGTTGCTAGCGACTAGGGCCTAGGCCAGAGAGGGACGCATCCCTTTCCGACCTAGGCCCTAGCAGCTAATAGCTAATCGCTTCCGCCACTCACGCCGCGATGCGCATCGGGGAACGCTCCTCGTTCTCCGCTGGCAACGCACCGCCGCTGGCGAGCTTGACGCTGACCGGCTCGCTGGCCGGGCCGCTCTCGTCTTTGGCATTTTGCCAGAACGCACTGACCCAGACGACCGTCTCGGTCTCGCTCGGCGGCATCGTCAGTGTGAACTTCGTCTTGGTCGTGCTCTGGGCAAACGTCCAGCCGTCCATGCCCATCGGAGCGATCGGACCGGTCGCGGTGAAGAGGATCGCCCCGGTGACATCCGCCGGCTTGCCACGCCCGCGGGCTTCGCGACGCAGCTCGCCGTAGATCGTCCGCCCGTCGACGCGCAGGTTCGTGAAGACGGGTGCTTCGCTGGGCGCGGGGATCGACTTCCGCTTGGTGGCGATCGGCCGAACACCAATGTCCTCGAGCTGCTTGTCGGTCAGGTCGGGGTTGCCGCGGAGGATGGAGACAACACGACCTGCGATCTTGCCGAAGTCTTCGAGCTTCTGATTGCGATCGGCGATGTTCGACTTGGTCCGCGTCAACGGCTGCTCCGCGAGCGTCGCGGCTGCTTGGAGATCGGTGTTGGCCTGCTCGACCTCGGCGATGAGGACATCTGAGGCGGCGTAGACGGGGTCTGCGATGCGAAGGGCCATGTTGGCGGCAAAGCTGAGCTTGCCCGCGATGGTGCTGGGCAAAATGGCGGAGTCAGGCACGGCAAGGTTCCTTCCGGGGGAGGGTTGATGGTGGGCCGAGCCCGCATCCGTTGCGGCTCTTGCCAACCACATCGGGCCGGGGGCGATGCCGGTTAAGCCGACCACGAGATTTTCCACCGCCGCCCAAAAGACCGCTCCCTCAGACGAAGCCAGCCCCTCCGTCATCCCGAACGCAGCCGAGGGACCTCGCCTGATCCGACCACAACCACCTGCCCCGTGCGGCCCAGCACTTGGCGTCACACTCCGCGCCTTGTTAGTGTTCCCTGTGGTGGCGGAAGTGTCCCGCAATCTCGCGAACCGCACGATTGATCCGTGGACAAGCGCGATAATGCGGCCCGTGCGATTTCCCCGCAGCGCCAGCCGCTATCCCTTCGCCGTGCCCGCCACGGCGGGCCCGGACACCCCCACCACCGGCTTCGAACAATTGCAGAGCATCTCCAAGCGAGCG
This sequence comes from Planctomycetota bacterium, assembly GCA_038746835.1. NCBI lineage: Bacteria > Pseudomonadati > Planctomycetota > Planctomycetota bacterium. The sequence continues at coordinate 58,038 of JBCDKH010000001.1, forward strand.
ACGAAGCTATTCTCCGGCCACGCCCAAAGGCGAGCCGTCGCGGGCCCGCCTCATCAGAACGGCGACCTAACCGGAGTTGCGGGAAGTGGTTCGTACGACAACGTCCCAGCATCCGGGTCGCCCACGAAGATGCCGCCGCGGCTCTCAATCATTGGACGCCAAACGGCGTAAATCTTAATGATGGCGTCGTTCCATTCAGATAAGGAGCGAACACGTACCTCGAACGGACTTACCAAGTCTCTGATCGTGCGGAGAAGATCATACGACACTTTCTTCGCGTCTTTGAGCATGTCCCGCTTTCGCGCGTACTCAAAGACGAATGCCGAGACACCTTCCTCCGTGACGAGCGCACGCGCACCATCTTCCACTTCATCAACAGTTGGTTCAGACTTCCGTTTGCACTTGAAAATCCGACGCATCACTGGTGACCAGCCGAGAAGTACACCGCATCCGAAGTGGAACACATCATGGAAGCGGTAACCATCCTGGATGTGAGAGTTATCGGTGAGCCGGTCACCAATAGAGCTACCATTGTATACGAGGTCAAGCTTGCCCGACACATCGCGTAGCTCGATCTGAAGATGACGCGGCAGCTGCTCGCTCGACGGATACGCGTGATCAAAGTTGAAGATGATACGACCGGCAGGTTCGGCAGCATCTTGATCACCGTACAAGTCGTACAACTTCGCGAGATTTTCCTTCGCGATGTCCTCGATACTAAGATTGTTACGAGAAGCAATTGTTGCGACGTACCACATAATGTCGCCAAGCTCCTCAGAAACCTGATCTTGGAAAGGGAGGTACGATTTGCCTTCCCTAAGCCATTTCTTGTACTCGCTCAACAGTGAACCGGCTTCTCCCGCGAGACCAAGTAACGGAATCATGAGGTCACGCACAGGATCTCGGGACCGACGATCCGTCCGTGATGCTTGAGTTTGATACTCGTCAAGTGACATTGTCATTTCAAATTTCCTTCCTGATCGAACTTGCAAGGCTCGCGAGCGACGCCTTCGAACTGTCGCCGAGTGTCGGTCTATTAACAAATACCTGTAACCGCGCGAACTTAAGCCCGGCGCAATGAGCTAAAGCCAAGCCGAGATGGCAAAGGCCAAGGTAGTTACCGTAGGCTCTCTCAAAAACGTATTGGGTTGGGTAGAAAGCGGTGACATCCAACTCCCCATCGTCAGTAAGACCGATAGCGACCTGCTGTAAACACGGAAAGCCGCGTACAGCTTGACCAGTATGGTCCCTCAATGGATCCAACACGGCAATCTGAGTCGCAGAGTGTCGTGGCCGTTTGCTTGAGCGAGTCAGAAGATGCACGATGTGTGCCAACTGATTAACTTCTGTTGTTGAATGCACATCACGCTGCTCCCAAGCCATCATCCGGGAGAAATAAGTACCGTGTACGTTTCGCCGATCTAGCTTTTTCAGCCGCGGGAGAACCCTCTTCGTGCAGGTGCTGCCAAAGCTCGTCATATCAGGCCGACCCCGCCTCACCCACATTTTGTACGGAAATATCGTAAATGCCGTGGAGTCAACAGACACCGCATCCTGTTGAAAAAGCGCCTGCTCTAGCGCGGACCGAATTGCCGGTACTTCCTTCGCACTCGACTGTCCGTCTTGATCGATGGAAAGCAAGAGGGGCGGCGTAGAGCGCTTCGGCAAGTCGAGGAGCGAGATGAAGAGCTCTCCCCATGCGTGCGAGACGCTGTTGCGGCTAATTATAATCGGGTTACTTGCCATCATTCAGCGGCTCTTCAAGAAATCGGTTCTCATACGGGCCGACATAGTGTTTCCGAGCGGTACGGATCGAAAGGTAGACGCCATTATTTAGTCGCAACCGATGGGTCCCTACGATCTTTGCGACGCCCAAGGGAACCTGGCAACCGCTCAGCATCTCCAATGCAGTTTGGGCTTGCTCAGGATGCGCTCCGACAAATGCGACACGATCGCCGACTTCGAGGTCTAGCGTCGCGGCCGAGTAGGCCTCGTCCACTACAAGATCGATCTCAGTATTGCCGGTCTGAAGCTCGCTGCGGATGGACTTCGGCGACGACTTTTTAAGGGCGCGGTACTGTGCGTCGTTAAGGATTTTCAAGGCGAAGTGCGAGTGCGTCAGTAGAGTTGTGTAGCCTACGCCGAGTTCTGTCGCAGTAACAAGAACCTCGAGCGGTGACACAGCGGACGGTGTACAACCCCGGCGAGCGAAGGCAGCGAGCACTGCGGGCCGTGGCATCATCAAGAATGCTGCGAAGATATCGGCCTGATACTCTTCTTTGGTACGGTGTTGGGTGTCCTTTTCAATGAGAAATCGATCGGCAGTAGTCCCATGATTCAGCTGTTGATGCCCAAGCTCGTGAGCACATGTCATACGCAGGCGAAAGACCGGACGATGCTCGGTGCTCGGGACAAATATCCGGAGTCCTGGATCACGTACGAACATCCCCTCAAGAGATGGGGTATCTAGAAATCGTAGATCGACCCCAGTCATCTGAGCGATGTTAAAGGAGTTGACGGGTTGTGTTCGCTGTATTGCTAGGTGACGACGAAGCTCCATGGCAGTCCGCTGTGCCACCCACCCAAGAGCGCGGCGGTTGCTCATTCCTCCTCCCGGTCTGCACGCAAGACCTGGATAAGCCTCAGAATCGCGTCTAAATCTTTCTGCTGAAGCTTTCCAAGCTCTCTAGCGGCAAGGAGAATTCTCGGATCACGCTCGCCTTCGAGCGCATCGTCACCCTTAATAAGCCAGGACTCTTTGACGCCATAAATGTCGGCAAGCCGCGACAGCTCCTCAGTTTTCACGTTCCTTTGCCCACTTTCGATCTGTGAGATTGTGGGCCGGTGAACGTCGATTTTCTTTGCCACCTGCCCCTGAGAGAGCCCAGCCTGTTCCCTCGCCCAACGGAGTCGCCGAGCCAGAGCTTGCTTGCCTGTCGTCTCGTCATTCATACTCCCTCCGTCGCTGGAGCTACCCATTTCTGCGCGAAACGCACTAACTCTCCAAATTTCATGCCTCTCTTACCGTTGGGGTGTACAAGCGGATTGAAATCGTGGGGGACGTCGGATCCGAGCGCTTCAGAAATCTCAAGCGCCAAGTCGACGCCTTCGTCACTTGATGCCTCCGTCGTGTGTAGAAGATCCACGTCGTCGTCGAGATCGGGCACGGGGTGACCAGACATCTCCATGAAGTCGCAGATACAGGACTTCAGCCGACTGGACACCTCATCCTTCGTCATTTGATCCTTTCAGGTCGGTAAGATATTCTTACCACCTTGATCGTGGTTGTCAAACCGCCAGCACAAGCGGTTCTGCCTTCTGCGGGAGATAGAGGGGGTGTCGAGGGTGACCGCGTTGCGTTGTGCCGAGACAATGAGGCTTGTGCAACAGCTCGAGGACGGTCTGATCCCGGTCGAGATAGGCTCCACGAGCTCCCCAAGCCGCGACAGTCAGCTTTGCCTCCGAAGATACTCGTCGAATCCACCGATCGTTCGCGGGGCCAACTGGGTCAAGCGAGCAGAGCAGAGCGGCTGGGTTCGTACTTCGGTAGGCGAAAAGATTGACCAGGATCAGGCCGTCGAACCCCCATCGCTTTCCGAAACCGACGCATCGCCGCACGGTCGCGTCATCATGATGTGCGTCAGCAGTCGACGGATTCAGCCCAACGAACAGCACCGACGAATCTCCAGATCCCCAATGCCGTCTCAGCACGTAGCGGTATCTCTTGCAACGGGAAAGATTGGCCGACCGCGCTCTTACCGCCATCTCCGCTGAACTTCGCGGCTCTTGCTAATCGCGTCAAGTGTGGCCTGCTTGACACGCCCGGTGCCCGGTGTCGCTGCTCGGAGCGTAGTTCGGTCGGGGCGGGTGGTCGAAGGCACTACGCTGCGTCCAGTGGCACCGAAGTGGTGGGCCGAATCCACCCTACCAGGGTTTCGGGTCGTCGTCGGCGAACTGGGTGAGTGCGGCGGTTCCGCGGCAGCGAAGTCGGAGGCGTATGCAGCCCCGGGAGCAGTTGGGACACCGGTGTTCGGCGTCAATCCACCGGTGTCGACGTTCCAAGCACCGGTGTTTGGGTCTCATCTACCGGTATTTACGGTTCATCCACCGGTGTTTGGAACTCATCCTCCGGTGTTTGAACTTGGTTCACCGGTGTATCGAGTTCATCCACCGGTGTTTGCGGTTCATCCACCGGTGTTTGAAGTGTGAATACCGGTGTTTGGAATCGAAACACCGGTGTTTGAAGTTCAAACACCGGTGGTGGAGGGTCCGATTGTGTCGTTTGGGTATCGATCACGGGGGTATCGAGGTCCGGTCATGGCCGGCGGGCAACAGATGGCACGTCCGATTAGGTGGGGGCCGTCGGTTCGAGGTCGTTTCGGGGCGCACGGCGCGACGTCCTGGAATGTTCGGTCGCAGCGATCAGCATCGTCCGAGCGCTTCTTCTCGAACGGCGGTCGTGGAGGGCGATTCCGAGGCGTGGCGTCAAGTTCGTTTGGCAGCCTTGGGCGTCGTGGCAAGGCTCATGTGGGGGGTGGTGAACGACGATGGTGTGGGTGTGAGCTGGACCATGAACGAGCGTGTCGCGGTGGCGGTCGCGGCGACGCCGGCGGGGCAGAGACAGTTGTTAGTTGCTAGGGCCTAGGGCTTAGGCCGGAGCGCGACGCCTTCTCACCTCTCTGATCTAGGCCCTAGCAACTAGCGACTTCTGCCCAGGTTCCTACTCGCTCCGCTCCAGCCGCGACGTGACCGTCCGGCGGTCGAGTGCGAGGGCGGTGGCGGACGGGGTGGCAGGTGGCGGTGGCTGGTGGGTGGGGTGGAGAACGGTCGGGGAACTTTCATCGCCTGCGTCTGTTGCCGTGGTGGCATCGGTCCTACCCTGTCGATCCACCTCATCGGGCGGCACCGGCTGCCCTCGGATCGACGCCGACGTTGCTGCCCATGGAAGATGCCGATCGTTTGAGGCCCGACCTCGTCCAACAACCTGAGCCGATCCCGACGAGCAGCGGCCCCGCGCTCGCCGATGCCCCGTCCGATGCCATCGCGACCTGGCACGCCGGGCGACTGTGGCTCTGGTATGACGATGCAGCCGAGACCATCCCAGCCGTTCTGCCCGAGGCCGACCAGCCCGCACCGCAGAGGGCCAAGCCGCTTTCGAGCCGGGCGATGCTCGACATGCTCCGTTCGGCAGACGAGGCGTCTTCGCCATCGCTGCGGGCGCTGGCTCGCCTGCTCGATTTTGCACAGGCGGCCGTCGCTCGAGAGCAGTTCTACCCGTCGGCCCGTCGCTCCCCGCACGGCGTGATCGCGTCATGGCGACTGCTCGTCGGCGATCCGCGGGACGTCGAGCGACTCGAACAGACCGCCGCCTCGATGCCGGGGGCTTGCTTCTGTGCCGACGAAGGTGCCGGCCGCGTCGCCGATCGCCTGGAGCTGGTGGAGCAGGTGCTGGACACGTGCTGCGACACGCTCGTTCGCGAGTCGCTGTCGAAGGACGAGTTCTTCGCCAACGTCCACGACCGCGCCGCCGATCCTCAGGCCGAGGCCGAGCTTCGCTGGATCAGTGCCCTGGTTCGCGACCCCGATGCCATCGCGGCCGACCCGTCGCTCTGCCACGTCAAGGGCCTCGATCGCGAGGTCGCCACGCTGCTCGACAAGGTCCAGACCTGGACCGCCCGACTCGGCGACGACGGTGGCGATCCGTGGCGACTCGGCTTCGAGCTGCTGGAGCCCGACTCGATTCAGGCACGCGAACTCCTCGGCCACGACACCGACGAGGATGCCCCGCCGCTCACCTCGGCCGCAGGTTGGCCGTTGACGTGGCGACTGCTGCCGCCGGTCGACCTGGCCGGTCACTTCGCGCCGCTTCCCGCGAGGCAGGTGTGGGACCAGCCCGCCGGCAGCATCGGCTATGTCGGGCGCAACGCCGTCCGCCTGCGCGAGCGACTCGCCGCCGAGCTAGGCCGGGCCGCCGACTTCCTCCCGCCGCTGCATCGCGCCCTCGAAGAGGGTGCCGGCGACACCTCGGCCGCCACCGCTCCGGAGCGACAGACGCACCTGACGCTCTCGCCGACCGAAGCCTTCGGCCTGACCCGCGACTGGGCCGAAAGCCTCAACGACGCCGGCTTCGACGTTCGCCTGCCCGGCTGGGCCAACACGCAGGAAGCCCGCGTCGAGGTCGTCATGGAACTCAAGCCCGGCGACGAGCGTCCCGGCACCAGCCGCATCGGCCTCGATGCGCTGCTGAGCTTCGACTGGCGCGTGGCCGTCGGCGGCGAGGACATCGACGTCGAGGAGTTCCGCATGCTCGTCCGCCAAGGGCAGCCGCTGGTGCGGCGTGGCGACCGGTGGATCGAGGTCGACCTCGAAGCCGCAGCCGCCGCAGCGGAACTCATGGACCGACGGCCGTCCGGCACGCTCACCCTCGGCGAGGCGTTCCGCGCCGGGTTTGGCCTGGGCGAGTTCCGCACCAGCGGCGGCGTCGCACCGGCGGTTCGACTCGCGGGTCTGCACTGGGTCGACGAGCTCCTCGAACAGTCGCCCGACAAGGCCGGCGACGTCCAGCAGCCCGAGGCCTTCCAGGGCGAGCTTCGCCCTTATCAGCTTCGCGGCCTGCGCTGGATGGCCTTCCTCGACCGCCTCGGCCTCGGCGGCGTCCTGGCGGACGACATGGGTCTGGGCAAAACGATCCAGCTCATCGCGCTGCTCCTCAACGAGCACGAGCGGGCCAAGGCGTCCGATGAGACGACGGTGATTCCGCCGACGTTGCTGTTCGTGCCGACGAGCGTGCTGGGCAACTGGGCACGCGAGCTCAACCGGTTCGCACCCGAACTCCGCATCCTGCCGCACCACGGCCCGAGTCGTCTTCGCGGCGAGGCGTTTGCCCAGGCAGCCAACGACAGCGACGTCATCATCACCAGCTACGCCCTGTCGCATCGCGATCAGGACGACTTCAAGCTGGTCCGCTGGAACCGCGTCGTGCTGGACGAGGCGCAGAAGGTGAAAAACCCCAACGCCGCCAGCAGTCGGGCCGTCCGACGGCTGGACGCGCCCAGGCGAATCGCCCTGACCGGCACGCCCGTCGAAAACCATCTCGGCGAGCTTTGGTCGATCATGGACCTGCTCAACCCGGGCCTGCTCGGCAGCAGCGGCGAGTTCCGCGAGCGCTTCGCCGTACCGATCGAGAAGCACGGCGATCGCGGGCGGGCACGTCGCCTTCGCGAAATGATCCGGCCGTTCATCTTGCGGCGCACCAAGGACGAGCCGGAGGTCGCCGCCGACCTGCCGGACAAGATGGAGATGAGCGTCTACTGCGGCCTGACCACCGAGCAGGCGGCGGCGTACGAGTCGGTGACGGGCGACATGCTCGGCCGGATCGATACGGCCAGCGGCATCCGGCGTCGCGGGCTCATCCTCAGCGTGCTGACGAAGCTCAAGCAGATCTGCGATCACCCGGCCCTGCTAGGCGACGCACCGCCGCCGACGGGTCAGCGAGCCGTGCAGCAACTCGCCCGAAGCGGCAAGGCGACACGTCTGGCAGAGATGCTCGAAGAGGTCATCGAAGAAGGCGAAAAGGCCCTGGTTTTCACGCAGTATCGCAAGATGGGCGACCTGCTCGTCGAGATGCTCCAGGCCAGACTCGGCAGGCGTGTCGACTTCCTCCACGGCGGGACGCCCCAGCCCAAACGCGAGGAAATGGTGCTCGACTTCCAGAACACGCGTCCGGGCGAAGGGGCCGACATCTTTCTGCTCAGCCTGCGTGCCGGCGGCCTCGGTCTCAACCTGACAGCCGCGACGCACGTCTTCCACTATGACCGCTGGTGGAACCCGGCCGTGGAAAATCAGGCGACCGACCGCGCGTACCGCATCGGCCAGACCAAGCGGGTGCAGGTGCACAAGTTCGTCACGCTCGGCACGGTCGAGGAACGCATCGACAAGATGCTGGCCGAAAAGACGGCACTCGCACAGAACATCGTCGGCAGCGGCGACGACTGGCTCACCGAGCTGTCGACGGGCGAACTTCGCGAGTACCTGTCGCTCAACCGCTCGATGCCGGCCTCCACAACCTCCGCCGCTGCCGCCGCTGCGGCCGACTTCGACGAGGACTTTGGTGACGACGAAGACCTGGAGGATGCCGCGTGAGTGAACTCGACACGACGTCCATCGAACCGCACCAGCCGACGCCAGAAGAACTGCGCCGCGCGTTCTTCGACGGCTCACCCGACGACACGCTGGCCGACCCGGCGCCGCTCGGACTCGACAACGCCCTTCAGAAGCTCGGCAAGCCGCCGTTCGAACGCAGCGCGCGAACCAAGTTTCGGCTGCTCGGCTTCCTCGCCACGGTCTACGAGCACGTCGCCGAGGATGTGAGTCACCGCATCGGCGATGTCGCCCAGGCCGATGACGAGTCGAACGATCCGGACGAGAGCAAATCGAGTTAACCCGTAGCAGAGTTGTGTGCCACGACGTGACAACGTCGTGCTTCGAATCCGACACGACCTTGTCACGTCGTGGCACGGGGCACCTCAATTCAAGTTAAGCCGAGTTGGCGGAGCGGTTTCATCGAATCGGAAACTCGACCGCGACTATCGTCCCGCCGACCTCGCGGTGTCGGATGGCGAAGTGGCCGTCGATGAGGGCGGAGCGGTGACGCATCGACTGGACGCCCATGCCCGCGTCGCCGTCGCTCCCGGCACGGCCCGCCGCGTCAAAGCCACTTGGAAGACCGCGGCCGTCGTCTTCGATCGAGAGAACGCCCGTGAAGCTGTCATCCAGCCGCAGCCCGAGCACGATCGAGTCGGGCTTTCCGTGCCGGGCCGCGTTGGCGACGGCCTCGCTGGCGATTCGGTAAAGCTGCACGCGACGCTCCTCGCTCTCAGGCTCGCAAGACGCATCGGCGTCCACGACGACGCGGCAGCCGAAGGACCTTTCGACGCGGTCGGCGAGCGCGCCCAGCGCTGAAACGAGCCCACGTTCGCGAACTTCGATGCCGCCGAGGTTGTGGCTCAAATCACGCGCTTGCCGGGCAGCAGCCGTCGCCTGTTGGACGGCGTCGTCGAGTTGCTCGATGACCGCGTCGCCGACATCGGTCGATGCGAGCTGGCGACGCGTGTTGCCGACGAGCAGCGTGACCATGTTGAGCTGCTGGGCGACGGTGTCGTGCAGATCGCGTGCGATGCGTTCGCGTTCGCGTTCCTGCGCGTCGATGACCTGCCGCTCCAGACCGCGCTGGTGCGTGACGTCCTGGGCGACGTAGCAGAAGCTGCCGCGCGGGGTCGTGCCGTCGACGATTGGAGCGACGGTGATGCTGAGTCGCGTCACCCGGCCATCGCCGTCGCATGTCGCTTCGAAGCGCTGCGGTTCGCCGGTTCGGGCAACACGGTTCAGCGCTGCCGCCCAGTCGCGCTGGGCCGAGTCGTTGAAGCCGAACTGATCGAGCGACATGCGCATCGCCTCGTCCCGCTCGACGCCATAGTGATCGAGTGCGGCCTGGTTGAGTTCGACGTGCGACGTGAGCCGGGCAACCTTGCCGGCGTCTCCGTTGACGTCGTGTTCGTAAAGGTCGCGGGCCGCCTGTCGTCGCTGGTCGAACTCGCCCTCGTCGTATCGGCCGATGTCCGACTCCGACGCACCAACCTGCACGACGGCCATGAGCAGCGGGGCCGAGTCGAAAAAGCCGTTGAGCAGTCGTCCGCGCTGTCGAAGCTCGCGCTCGGCTTCGACCCGCTGCGTCACGTCGTTCTGCACGCCGATGAAGCCGGCAAAGACGCCGCCCATCGACACGGGCGTGAGGTAAAGGTCGTTGTAGAACAGCTCGCCGTTCTTGCGGTAGTTACGGAGCGTGACGTTGACGAACTCCCGGGACTCAATGCCGCGGCGAAGCTCCTCCAGCGCCTCGGCTTGGTCGACCTCGTCGTCGGCAAACTCGCCGGTGTTCTCCACGTCTCGCCGGTTCGCGTCGTCGGCACGACACTGCAGGAAGCGGCAGTTGCGGCCGATGATCTCGTCCTCGTCATAGCCGGTGACGCTGCGGAAGCCTTCGTTCGCGTAGACGAGCGGCAGATCATCCTGCCCGGCCTGGGCGATCACGATGCTGCTGTTCGCCGCCTCGACGGCCTGGAGCAGAAGCTGGCGATTCGGCACCTGCCGCGCCGGCTTGCCGATGGACCGCAACGACAACGCGATTCCCGAAAAGTCGGCGTTGTCGCGAAGGTCTGTGATCGTGCCGGCCGTGAGCTGAAAGAGCCCGTTGCCGAGATCGAATCGAAGCTCGACGTGGTGGAGATCGAACCGGGCGAGTGCCTCGAAGACATCCTCGCCAGTCAGCAAGACCTGGTCGCCCGGGTGAAGAAAGCTCGACAGCTTCTGCCCGACCGCCCGATCGGCCGTGAGGCCGACGTCCTGGATCGAGCTTCCGCCGACGCGTTTGATCGTGCCGTTTGACTCCAGAAGCAGCAGGACATCGCGCCCGTGATGGACGATCGCATCTCCCAGCCCGACGGGCGTCACAATGTCTTGTGACAGGTTGTCGTCGGGAGGAGAAGGCATGACAAGTGGATGCGACGAAACGCCCTAGCCCCAACACGCCAAAGTCATTTTGGCAATGTCACATAACCTAACGCCTCCGGCCGCGCGATTCTGCCCTGCGCGACACAATTCAAGAGTTTGGTCAGGCAACCCATGACGCCCATCCAGCCCTACCCCGCGACGCTCGAGCCGCAGTCGTTCACCGAGCCGGCGATCGTGCTGCATTGGCTCGTGCGACTCCGCTGGCTCGCGGCACTCGGGCAGCTGCTGGCCATCGGTCTGGCGATCTGGCTGCTGGGCCTTGGCTATGGCTGGACACCGCTGGCGGTGGTCGTCGCGGTGACGCTCGTGTCGAACGTGTTGCTGGCGGCGGCGTTACCGCGGTTGCCCGACCCGCCGAGGTCTCTAGCGGCGGGCGTGGTGCTGGCCGACGTGCTGCTGCTGACGACGCTTCTGTTTTTCACGGGCGGCGCAGCGAATCCGTTCACGCTGCTCTACGTGCTGCACGTTGCGCTGGCGGCGAGCGTGCTCGGGTCACGCTGGACGTGGATCGTCGTCGGCCTCGTTGGCGTCTGCTTCGGGTTCGTTGCGCTCGTGCATCGTCCACTCGAGCCCACGTCGACCGACGTGTTGGAAGGAGACATCCTGCTCTACGGGCAGGCGATGGCACTCCTGCTGGTCGTGCTGCTCGTGGGTTACTTCGTCAGCCGAGTCGTCGCGTCACTTCGACAACGCGAGGCGGAGCTTGCGCGGGTTCGCGAGGAAGCCCAGGTCGGCGAACGGCTCGCGGCGATCACGACACTCGCCGCCGGCGCTGCGCACGAGCTAGGCACACCGCTGGCGACAATTGCGGTCACCAGTCGCGAGATGGAGCTGGCCGCCGAGAAGCTCGGCGACGACGCGCTCGCGGAGGACGCCACGCTTGTTCGCCAGCAGGTCGAGCGTTGCCGGCAGATCCTCGAACACCTCCGTGGTGACGTCGCCGGCCGAGGCACCGACGAGCCCGGCGAGTCCGATGTCCAGGCCTGTGCTGAGGCGGTCCGCGATCGTCTTCGCCCGGGCCGACGTGAGAAGGTGATCATCGACTTCCGATCGCCCGTCCACGCGGCCGTTGCACCAAGGGCGTTGGAGCAGGCGTTGGAGCTTCTCGTGAACAATGCCTTTCAAGCGGGCGAGGCCGCGGGCATCGATGGGCCGGTCGAGATCGATGCCATTCAGGACCCATTCGCCGCACGCGTGAGCGTGATCGACATCGGCCCCGGCATGGCACCCGAGGTCGCTGCCCGCGCGGCCGAACCCTTCTTCACCACCAAAGACCCCGGCGGCGGGATGGGGCTGGGGCTCTTCCTCGTCCGGCTGATCGCCGAAAAGGCCGGTGGAAGCTTCAAGCTCAACTCCGAGGTCGGCAAAGGCACCATCGCCACGCTCGCGCTGCCACCGATCCCGGATCCCAACGAGCCAAAGTGACGTCGAGGCTCCGTCCACACGTCACTCACTCCAACGGCGGCAGCTTGTGGAGCTTGCGCTGCAGGCTGCGCCTGTGGATGCCCAGCTTCCGTGCGGCCTGGCTGATGTTGCCGTTGCAGTCGCTGAGCACGCGATGGATGTAGTCCCACTCGACCCGCGCCAGACTCGGCATCTGCGCTTCGGCCGCCTTGATGCGGGGAAGATTCGGCAACGGACGATCGGCCGCCTTGGCCTCGGCGGCCTCGAACGACGCGAGGATCTGATCCGCATCGACCGGCTTGGTCAGGTAGTCCGCGGCACCGAGCTTCACCGCTTCGACGGCCGTCGCGATCGTGCCGTAGCCGGTCAGAACGACGATCTGCATGTCGCCGTCGATGGCGTGGAGCGACTTGACGAGCTCCAGGCCGCCGCGTCCCGGCATGCGAAGGTCGACCGAGGCCCAGTCGGGCTTGAACTCGCGAGCCGCCTTCTCCGCACCGTCGGCGTCTGCCGCGGACGCGGTTTCGAGGCCGCGGTTGGACATGGCTCGGACGAGTCGCGTGCGGAACATCTCGTCGTCGTCGACGACGAGCATGCGCAGGCGATTCTCAGCAAGATCGGCGGACGGATCGGCTCCGGCGTCGTTGGCCGCGATGGTCATGCCCGCATTGTAATCCCTCTATCGCCCCGGCAGGAGCAGGTCCCCCGGTTCCTCGTCGCGAACCACGCCGCCGAGAAAGACGGCAAAGACCCGATTGCCGCTCGCGACGCGGACGATCACTCCTACCTGCGGCGGAACACCGTCGAGCGCCGTCATCGCCTGACGCGCCGATCCGACCGGTCGGCCACCGATCGCGAAGATCTGATCGCCGGCGCGAATGCCCGCGCGGTTCGCGGGCGACCCGGGCTCGACCGCCACCACCATCGGCGGGCCGTTGACGCGATCTTCGAACCGCAGGCCGTACAGGTCGCCACCCATCGGCTCGAGGTTGAAGTCGAGCGAACCCCTCGGACGCTCCTCAATGACGACGCTCACTTGCTCCTCGGCAGCGTCCCTCACCACCGTCAGATCGATCGCTTCACCCGGCTCAGCAAAACCGACAATGAGGATCAGCTCTGAAAAGTCGTCCACGCGTCGTCCGTCGATCTCGGTGATCACATCGCCGCGACGGAGGTCCGCTTCCGCCGCCGGCGTCCCACGAAAGACTCGGCCGACAAGGACGCCGCGATCGTCTTCGAGGCCGAGCCGTCGATAGGCGTTGTCGTACTCCGAAAGCGCTGCCCCACGAATCCCGAGCCACCCTCGGACGACCCGGCCACGGTCGCGAATGTCTTCGTAAAACCGCTTGGCCTGATTGCTCGGAATCGCAAAACCCACGCCGCTGAAGCTGCCGCTGCGTGAGAAAATCGCGGTGTTGATGCCGACGACGCGCCCGGCCACGTCCACCAGCGGGCCGCCGGAGTTGCCGGGATTGATCGCTGCGTCGACCTGAATGAAGTCCTGGAACGTCGGCTCGCCCAGTGGTGACAAGATCAGCTCGCCCTGCGTCCGGTTGAGCGCACTGACGACGCCCGCGGTCATGCTGCCGACGAAGCCGAAGGGGCTGCCGAAGGCCAGCACCCAGTCGCCCTTCTGCAACAGGTCGCTGTCGCCCCAGTCGGCCGGAACGAGTCCGATGGCGCGCACTTCGACCACGGCGAGGTCACTCTGCTGGTCTTCGCCGATGACCCGCGCGTCGAGACGTCTGCCGTCACTGAGCGTCACCGCGATGTCACTGTGCCCGCGGACGACGTGTTCGTTGGTGATGATGTGGCCGATCGGGAGTCGCTCGCCTTCGTCCTCGATGACGGCGACGATCACGCCGCTGCCGCTGTTGGAGGCAGGCGTGTCGCTGCCGACGACGCTGTTGGGCGGACGGATGACATCGATCTTCACGACCGCCGGCTCCATGACGGCGTTGACTTCGTTGAAGACGCCCTGCAGCTCGTTGACGCTCGCCAGCCGCAGGCGGGCTTCGCGGACCTCTTCGCGACGTTGCTCACCCGCTCGGGATTCAATGCCCCGTCGCACCGCCCACCCCGCGACGAGGATCACCCACATCAGCACGATCCCGATCACGATCGTGCGGATCGCGATCAACCGGTCATTGGTACCGGGCGGCGGCGGTGGCTGGAGATCTTCGGCCTCGGTCACGACATCACTCCTTGGACAAATACAAGTGCTCACCGGCGGGGTAGCTGCCGTCGCGCACCATGGTCACCCATGCCGACGCCGCCTGTCGCAACGACGGCTGGCCCATGTCCGGCACGAACTTCGGTCGACGATTCGAAAGCCCCAGCAAATCCGTCAAAACCACCACATGCGCCATCGGCGAGGAACCGGCTCCGCAGCCAATGACAGGAATCGTCGTCCGCTCGATGACCAGTTTCGACGCCTCGGGCGGCACGGCCTCCAGCAGGAGCGTCGCGGCGCCAGCGTACTCGAAGTCCTCCGCATCCTTCGCCAGCTGCTCCGCCGCTCCCGCGTCGGCAGCCTGCACGCGGTAGCCCGACCGCTGCACGCTCTGCGGCCGAAGCCCCAGGTGACAGCACACCGCCACACCCGCGTCGGCCAACTGCGTCACGAGCGGCAGCAAGCTCCGCGTGACTTCCAGCTTGACCGAGTCGCAACCCGTCTCGCGAACCATCCGGCAGACGTTCGCGACGGCCGATGCTGCATCGGCGTGGTAGCTGCCAAACGGCATGTCGACCATGACGTAGCTCGCCGTCGCCCCGCGTCGGACGGCCTTTCCGAGCGTGATGAGTGTGTCGAGGTCGATCGCGGTCGTCCGCTCGTGCCCCAGGACGACGTTCGCCGCCGAGTCGCCGACGAGCAGCAGTTCAACGCCGCACTGCTGCAGATGGACAGCCGTCGTGAAGTCGTAGCAGGTGAGCATCGCCATGCGACGCCCGTCGTCCCTTGCCTGCTGAACATCGCGCAGCCGGACGGGCTGCAGCACGGGCTCCGGACTGGCATCGTCACGCTCCGCAGGCACTTATGAGCCTAGCGCCCACTCCGTCATCCCGAGCGCAGCAGAGGAACCTCGCCTGGTTCTGCGCGTACGCGCCGACGAGCCCCTTCAACTCGCTGCGCTCGCTCAGGATGGCGGATAGTGCGGACTCACGGTCCGAGCGTGACGAGCGTCATCGGGTCGAATGGGTACTTCTGGAAGACAGCCAGGACATCGTCGAGTGTGACGGCGAGGATGGCGTCGACTTCGTCCTGCAGCGGACGGTACTTGCCGTCGTAGACCCAGCCGCTGCCGATGGCCCGCATGCGGCTGTTGGTGCTCTCGCCGTGCAATACCGCCCCGCCGGCGATCTTGTTCTTGGCCCGCTCGATTTCATCGTCGCCGAGGTCGTCTTTGACGCCTCGCAAGACGCCAAGTGCGATGTCGGTCGCCTGTTCGCTCTTATCGGGATCGCAGGTGAGCGAGAGTGCGAAGCTGCCGACGCGATCGTGCGGATACGGCGAGAGTTCTGCCTCCTCGCAGATCGCCGGATCGACCAGTGCCCAGTACAACCGGCTGCCGTCACCGTCGCCAATCAGGTCTGCCAGGACGCGAGCGGCATAGCGATCATCGTGCTGGGCGGACGGGCCGTTCGACAACCCCATGACGTAACGCCGCGTCAGCTTCGGATCGACCAGGTGCGTCACGCCGCCTTGCGACTCGGCCGGCGAGAGTTCGCGCTCGAAACCGACCGGCTGCCAGTGGCCGTAGTGCTCCTGAGCGAGCCGCACGATCTCGTCGAAGTCAAACTGTCCGGCGACGCTCAGCACCGTGTTCCGCGGGCCGTAGTGCTGGTCGAGGTAACCCTTCATGTCGTCCCGCGCCATGCCGCCGATCGTCTCGGCCGGGCCGAGGATGCTCATCTCCAACGGATGTCCTTCGTAATGCCGGGCCATGACCTCTTCGAACACCCGGTGGCCTGGGTCGTCGGCGTACATGGCGATCTCTTCGAGGATGACCTGTTTCTCGGTATCGAAGTCGTCGTTGCGTAACGCCGGGCGAAACAGGTGCCCCAAGTGCTCCATGACGTCCTTCGTGAACTCCGGCAGGACGGCCGCGTGGTAGCCGGTCATCTCCTGCGTCGTGAACGCGTTGTAGTTGGCGCCGAGGTCGTCGAAAATCTGGTTCATCTCCGCCGCGTCGCGTGAGTCCGAGCCCTTGAACATCATGTGCTCGAGGAAGTGGCTCACGCCGTTGAGCCGTCGCGGCTCGTCGCGCGTGCCGGTACGGACGAACAGCCCGCAGGCGAACGAACGACTCGTTGAAATCGGCTCGGCCAGAATGGTCAGGCCGTTGTCGAGCGTGTGCTCGAAGTGCTTTGAAGCCGCTTGTGGCATGAGCCGACGGTAGCGCGTCGCTCGGGTGTTTGCGGTAGGATGCACCGATGGACGCCGCCGATTCCGCCGCACTTATCTCGCCGCCCAAGGCAGACGGCTACTCGCCGCCGCTGCGGATGAGCCTGGAAGTCGCCGGCCGGGTCTTCAACGTGCGAGAGACGGGTCCCGACTTCGTGGTTCTGTCCGACGCCGTCGATGTTGATGCCGATTTCGGCGTGCTTCACACCGTTCTTGATGGCGTCGCGCGCGAACGACGGATCGCATTGATCGACGGCATTCGCGCCTCCCGCTACGAGCAATCGGTCCGACGATGACGTTTCGGATCCCACTCAATGTCGCGACCTACTGCGCTGAGAGAGACACGTCGCTTGTCGCGATCCTCGGCGAGGGAAAGGACGGCAGTGTTTATGAGACGGATGCCGGATCGGCCGTCAAGCTGCACCATGCTCGCGAGGTCTACGAGCGTGAGCGGGACGCCTATTTTCGCCTTCTCAAGCGGAACGTGAGGTTCGTTCGCGACCTTGCCATCCCAAAGCTCCTTCAGCACGACGACGAGTTTCTCATCCTCGAGCTCACGATCGTCGCACCACCATTCCTGCTCGACTTCGCCTCGGCATACCTCGACGAGCCACCAGATTGGCCGGAGGACGTGGTCGAGCATTGGCACGAGCAGCTTCGCGAACGCTTCGAAGACCGCTACGGCGACGTGGTGGGCATCCTTGCCGAACTGGAAGAACAGGCCGGCGTTCATCTGTTCGATGTGCACGCCGACAATCTCAAGTTTGATCCGAGCTAGCTTGCCGGGACCGCGAGCTCTTTCGGGCCAATCTGGACGACGGTGAAGCCGGTCGCGGGATTGGCGGCGAGCCAGGTGTTGAGACGGTCGAGGTCGATCGCATCGACGGCGGCGACGATCTCGTCGAGGGTGCGGCAGCGGCCTCGGCTGAGCCAGTCGCGGGCGAGGCCGCTGGCACGGGCGGAGGAGCTTTCGCCGCTCATAACGGTGCCGGCCTTCAGGCCGATCTTGGCACGGTGCAGTTCGTCCCGCGTGACGCCGCTGGCGATGTCGCGCAGCTCGTGGACGAGGGCGTCGAGCGTCTGCTGTGCCCGCTCGTTGCTCGTGCCGGCGTAGGCGAAGACGCTGGCGAAGTCGTTGCCGCCGGGAACGGGCATGGAGGTGTAGCCGGCATAGACGCTGTAGCACAGACCCTGCTTCTCGCGGATGCGGTCGAAGAGCCGGCCGCTCATGCCGCCGGACAGGCACTCGACCGCGAGGCGAGCGACGTAGTAGTCGTCGTGCGTCTCGGGGATCGTCGGGTAGGCGAGCGCGATGTGCGTTTGCTGCGAGTCCTGCTCGATGTAGTGCGTCGGCCCGGCCGGTGCGGTGAGTTCCATGCCGGGACGGTCGCTCGGTTGCCAGTCGCCAAAAAGCGTGGTCGCATTTTCGATGACGTCGTCGGAATCGACGTCGCCGGCGATGGACAACACCGCGCCGCCGGGCTGCCAGCGTTCGCCGAAGTCTTCGCGAAGACCGGCGGCCGAGAGCTTGTCGAGGTGAGCCAGCTCGCCCATCGGATTCCGGCTGAACGGCGATGGCCAGGCGAACTGGCGGAGCTTGGTCGTCGCCAGCTGCTGCGGGCTATCGACGAGGCCGACCAGTGCCTGACGTGCAAGGTCGACGCTCGGCTGGATGTCCTCGTCGCGAAGGCGCGGCCGACGCACGATGTCCGCGTGAGCGGCGAGGCCTTCCAGAACGTTTCCGGCCAAGCCGGCAGCGGTGAATCGCGTCGAGAGCGTCCCCGCCCCGCCGCCACGCCAGAGGCCGAGCGTGTCGAGGTGATCGGTCAGCTGCTTCGCATCACGATCGCCGGCACCACGCAGGACGAGTTCGGCGAGCACCGTCGTGATGCCGCATCGGTCGGCCGGGTCGGTCGCGGAGCCAGTCGGAACGTGCAGTTCCATCGCCGCGCTCGAAACACCCGGCATCGGCTCGATTAGCACGACCATGCCGTTGTCGAGGCGGTGGACGTGGAAAGGCTCGCTCGGATCCGTCTCTTTCGCCATCGAACGCAAAGGGTAGACGGCCGAAGACGACTTACAGCTTGAGGTCGTCAGGAAGCTCCGGCATCGCCCCACTTTGACTAACGACGAACGCCGCGAGTTTCGACGCGAAGGCATGCGTCTCCGCCAGAGGTCGGCCTTGCAGAAGCCCTGTCACGACGCCCGCCGTGAAGCTGTCGCCGGCACCGACGGTGCTTTTGACCTCCGACTTCAACGTCGGCTGATCGCTCTGCTCGCCATCGCGTCGCCGAAGCAGCGACCCGTCGCCGCCACGCGTCAGGACGAGGAGCGACAGGTTCGGATAACGCTCGAACAGCGCCTCGCCGAACGGCTCAGGGTCTAGCGGCATCTTCAACAGGCGGCCGACCTCATCGGTTTCGTCGTCGCTGAGCTTGAAGACCGTCGCCCGCCGGAGCCCGCCGTCGACGATGTCGGCGTCGTAGAAGCTCTGCCGCAGGTTGACGTCGAACACGCGGAGACAATCCGGCTTCGTGGCATCGAGCAACTGCAGAATCGTCTCGCGACTGACGGCGTCGCGTTGGGCAAGTGTGCCGTAGCAAACCGCCCGTGCCGATCTGGCTGCGGCAAGGGCATCGTCGGTCATCGGGATGCGGTCCCAGGCGACGCTCTCGTGGATCGTGTAGGTCGGCTTGCCGTTGTCGAGTTCGACGTCGACCGTGCCCGTGGGCACGTCCTTCAGCGCGCTGATGAGCGAGGTATCGACGCCGCGATCCTGCAGCGTCTGGAGCAGTTCGCTGCCTTCGTCGTCATCGCCGACCGCGCTGATCGGTGCCGCCCGCAGGCCCTGGGCGTGGCAGTGGTAGGCGAAGTTGCCCGGCGCTCCGCCGAGCTGTCGGCCGTCGGGTTGAAGGTCCCACAGGACCTCGCCGATGCCGAGAACGTCGTAGGTCTGGCTCATGCGGCATCGTACGGTGAGGCGTGAGCGACCACCGCCCATCGCCCGACGTCGAGCCGTTGCCGGACGCACGCGTCATCGTGCTGACCACGCTCTGGAACCGCAGGATCGTCGATCGCCTGCTCGACGGCGTCCGCGGGCGATTGGGCGAACTGCAGATTGACTTCGAAGTGCACGACGTGCCGGGGGCGTACGAGCTGCCGACTGCGGCAACGTGGGCGACGCAGAAGGCGGACGCGGTCATCGGCCTGGGCTGCGTCATCCGTGGGGCGACGCCGCACTTCGAGTACGTCGCGGGGAACTGCTCACGCGGGCTGATGGAGGTCTCGCTCGCGACGCAAGTTCCCGTCATCTTCGGCGTCCTCACCGTCGAGACCGAAGACCAGGCCCTTGACCGCTCCGGCGGCGAGCACGGCCACGTCGGCATCGAAGCCGCCGACGCCGCGGCCTCGATGATTCGACTGCGGCGCAAGCTGACGTCGTGAGTCGCTACTACGGTCCCCACGACGTGTCGGACGACCTCGACATCACGACCACCGGCCTGAAGTCGCGCCTGGCCCGCGAGATGGCGATGCAGATCGTCTTCGCCCTCGACGTCGAAGGTGTGTCTCGCGATGGGCTGGCGGAAGATGTCACCGCACACGCCACGGCAACCGCTCAGGCGGAGGGGAAGTCGCAGGCGGACGTGCACGGTGCCAGGAGGCTCGCTGCGCTCGCCGCGAAGCGTGTATGGGAAGATCGTGAGCAGACCGACGCGACGCTGGAACGTCTCGCCCCGCAGTGGCCGCCCAAGCGGATGCCCGCGGTCGATCGGGCGGTGCTTCGGCTGGCGTCGTGGGAGCTGCTCAACACGCCCACGCCGCCCAAGGTCGTCATCGACGAGGCCATCGAAATCGCCCGCGCTTTCAGCACGGCCGACAGTTCCCGCTTCGTCAACGGCGTTCTCGACGCGATCCTCAAGGAACGCGAAGCCATGATCGGGTCGCTCTGACGGTCATCCGACGCGGAACTCGATCGTCTTCTTGAAGACCGTCTCGAACCACTCGCTCTTTCGCGTCGCACCCCAGACTTCGAGCTCCGCCTCGCCGTTGACGTCGAGCTTGACGATCACTCGATCGCCCTTCGTCCGACAGTCGAGGTCGCGAACAACATTCGCATGGCTGCGGTCCAGTCCGTCGGCCACGCGCAGCAGCGCCGAGCAGACATCGACCGTCCGCCTCGCACGGCTGGGCAGTGCCTGATAGTCCTCGTGCTTCTTCGACGGCATCGCCTTGCGGTGGAACCGAGCGATGAGGGCCATCGTCTCGATCTCCTCGTCGCTGAAGCCCTTGAGCCGCCCGTGGCGGATGAGGTAGGCCGAGTGCTTGTGGTGCCCCTTGCCGCCGATGTGCCAGCCGATGTCGTGCATGAGGCTCGCGTACTCCAGCAACTCCCGATCCAGCGGCCCGAGCTGATGGACGCCCTGCAGCTCGTCGAACAGCCGTAGTGCCAGCCGCGTCACCTGCGTCGAGTGCTGCTTGTGCCACTCGCTACGACGACACAGGTCCAGCACGCTGCGACGACGCGGATCGGGCACGTCGCGGCGGATCTGCATCTTGGGCAGTTTCTTCTGAACGTAATCGACGAGGATGCCCTCGCGAAGGGCGCTGCCGCACAGGTCGATGCGATCCAGGCCGAGTGGCTCGACCATGGTCATCAGCTCCTGGACCAGCACGACGCCGGCGACGATCTGGTCCTTCCGCTGTGCGTCGAGTCCTGGAAGCTCCGCCCGCTCGTCGCTGGTGCTCTTGAGCAGCTTGCTGACGAGCTTGTCCAGCCGCTTTCGCTCGATGCCCGTCGGATCGGGCGACTTCGCCCCGGCCGCGCACATCGCGGCGATGTTCTCCAGCGTGCCACTGGTCGCGATGAACTTTGTCGGGCTCGTCGGCAGGACGGAGTTTTCGACGATCGGGCCCAGCTCTTTGCGGTAGAACTTGCGGAGCTTGTCGATCTCCTCCTCCTCGGGCGGATCGCTCTTGACGAACCGGGCCGTCATGCGGCTAGCGCCGAGCTTCTTGCTCTCGAGGACCATCGCCCGCTCGTTGGTGCCGACGATGACCTCCGTCGACCCGCCGCCGATGTCGAGAAGCAGGCCCGGCTCGTCGGGCGCGTCGCCGAAGCAGCCGCCGTGACGCGCACCGAGGTAGATCAGCCGAGCTTCCTCTCGGGCGTCGACGACCCGGATTCGGATGCGATGCTCACGCCACGCCCGCTGGATGAACTCGCCGCCGTTGGACGCCTCGCGGACGGCACTGGTGGCGACGGCGACAAATTTCTCCGCCTGCTTCGCCTGGGCCGCGTGCTTGAACCGCGCCAGCACCGCCAGCCCACGGTCGATGGCCTGCTTGTTGATGTGTCGCTTCGGAAACGTCAGCCGGCCAAGAGCCGTGTGCTCCTTCATGCGCCACAGCGTCGTCACGCCGCCGTCCGGGTCGATCTGGGCGACGACCATGTGGATCGAATTGCTGCCGACGTCGATGGCCGCGAGTCGGAGCGACTCACCCGTCAGGTGCGACGGATACACTGGCGGATCGGCGACGACCGTCACGGGGTCGGCAGGCGTGATGGCTTCGGCGTCGCGTCGGGTCATAGCTGCTCCTGCATTGTGCGCAGATGCACGAAGCGTCGTCCACCAAGGCACAACGGCTTAAGTCGCTCTGTCGGCGATTTGGGACAGCAAACGCAACGCCGACGCCGGACTCGGACGCAGATGCTCCCGCCAAATCTCCGCCAGCGCCCGCCGCTCTCCGGGCCAGACCACATCGCGCGAAAATCGACGCCGGCCGATCCATCGGAAGTCCGTGTGTTCCTCGTTGATCGTGACGTTCACATCCGCCGCCACGCGACAGCAGAACGACGCTCGATGCTTCAGCTCAGGCCAGTCTGGGTGGAAAATCGTCTCCACGTGCGACAGGTAGCTGAAAGCATCGATCTGCTGAGTTTCGATCGCCGTCTCTTCCCTCAGCTCCCGCAACGCAGCCGCTGCGGGGGCTTCGCCGGGCTCGACTTTTCCGCCCGGGAACGCCCAGACCCCGCCGAGGTAGAGGTCGGGCGCCCGCAGCATCTGGAGCACCTCGTGCCCGTTTTGGCCGTTGCGAACGACGTAGACGGCAACGAAATCAACGCCCGGCACTTTGAACGCTAGCCGACGAGCGGTCCGTAGTATCGGACGCGATGGGCTGGCAGGATCGGGACTACGCAAGCGACGGCCGGCCGAGCTTCGGTACAAATCCGTTGCTTTGGCTCGTCGCGGGCCGTGTCCGTTTGTTTCAGCTGTTTGGCGTTGAGGTCTACGCCCACGCGTCGCTGCTCGTCATTTCGCTGCTGGTGATTCTGTTCGGAACGCCGTTCGGCGTGACACCGCTGGACCGCGTGACCTTCGTTGTCGTGATGTTCGGCGTCATCTTGTTGCACGAATTCGGACACATCTGGGGGGCGCGCAAGACGGGGGGCGAGGGCAAATTGATCGAGATGACACCGCTAGGCGGGAGGGCATTCGCCGAAGCGCGCCGCGGCTGGTTCCCTCACACCTTCACAGTCGCGGCTGGGCCAGCGGTCAACGTGATCATCTGCGTCGTTTGCGCTTTGATCCTCTACCGGTTGGTCGGATTTGCCGAGTTCGGCCCGTTCTCACTTGTGGATGAGGAACGGCTGGCGCAAGAGGAGTGGCTGTCGCCGGGTGTGTTGAGCTTGAGCTTTTACCTCTTCTACATCTACTCGATCAGCTACTTTCTGCTTCTTTTCAACCTGCTTCCCATCTTCCCGCTGGACGGCGGTCAGCTTCTTCAAGGGCTCCTCTGGTCGAAGCTGTCGTGGTTCCGGGCGACGCTCATCGCTACCGGAATCGGGCTCGTCGGATCGGTCCTCCTAGTCCTTTACGGCCTTGCTGCGGGGGGACTGTTGCTCGTCTTAATCGGAGCAAGCTGCGGCATGACATGCTTCAGCATGCGCAAACAGCTTCAGGCGGCTGGTCCCTACGCGTTCCAGGACGAAGACGAGCCCGGTTGGATGAAGTCGGTCAACATGGACCCTGACGAGCCCGTCAAGGAGTCCGTCGGCGAACGCATGCGACGCAAGCGTGAGGAACGACGCGTCGCCCGTGAGGCCGAGGCGGCGAGCCGGCTCGAGCAAGAAGTGGATCGCGTCTTGGCCAAGATCAGCCAGTCGGGCATCGATTCGCTCACCTCGTCAGAGAAAGCCACGCTCGAGCGGGCACGCGAAGCCAAAGCCGGCCGATGAATCGCCACGGAGTCGCAAAGGCACGGAGCCGATGAATGACGTAGGTTCCTGACTCTGAAGACCTTCACGCCTCCGTGCCTCTGTGCTGAGCCATGTCCGACGCCGTCTACCAGCAGTGCACCAATCCGGCCTGTGCCGCGACGTTCGACGCGGGCGAAGTCCTGACCGCCTGCCCGATTTGTGGAGCGCTGCTGGACGTCCGGTACGACTGGGATCGCCTGCCTGTCCCGACACGGCTGAAAAACTTCGACGCGCGCCGGATGTCGTTCGACCCGCTCGACGTCAGTGGCGTCTGGCGATTCCGCGAACTGCTGCCCTTCTTCCGCGACACCAGCGACATCGTCACGGTCGGCGAAGGCCGAACCACGCTGCAAACCAACGACAGCGTCGCCTGCGACCTGAAGATGCCCCACGGCACGCTGCAGCTGCAATACGAGGGCTTCAACCCGTCCGGCTCGTTCAAGGACAACGGCATGACGGCCGCGTTCACCCATGCGAAGCGTGTGGGTGCGGCGGTCGTCGCCTGTGCGTCGACCGGAAACACGTCTGCCGCCTTGGCTTTGTACGCCTCGGCCGCCGGCATGAAGGCACTGGTCTTCGTCGGCAGCGGCAAGATCGCCTTCGGAAAGCTGAGCCAGGCCCTCGACTACGGAGCGATGACGCTGCAGGTTGAAGGCGACTTCGACGACTGCCTGAAACGCGTCCGCGAGCTGGCCGAGACGCCGGATGCGGGCGTTTACCTCATGAACAGCGTCAATCCCTTCCGCCTCGAAGGGCAGAAGGCGATCATGTACCGCATTCTCGAAGCCCGCGGCTGGCAGGTGCCGGACTGGATCGTCGTCCCCGGCGGCAACCTCGGCAACTCGTCCGCCTTCGGTAAAGCCTTCGCCGAGCTGTTCGAGCTGGGCCTGATCGACCGCATTCCGCGACTTGCGATCATCAACGCCCACGGCGCCAACACGCTTTGGCAGCTGTACGAGCAGCAAGGTTTGCGTTGGAACGACGGCGGCTTCGACAAAGACGTGCCGGCGGCGCTTTACCGCGGGTTCGACGCGGCCAATCACAAGGCCGACACCGTCGCCAGCGCCATCGAGATCGGCCGGCCCGTCAATCTGCCCAAGGCGTTGCGAGCGCTGGACATCATGAACGGCGTCGTGCGCGAGGTCGACGACGACGCGATCCTCGACGGCCGGGCGACGGTCGCCCGGTTCGGCTTCGGCTGCGAACCCGCCAGCGGTGCCACGATCGCCGGCCTGCGTCAGCTGCTCGACGAAGGCGTCATCTCCAGAGGCGAGCAAGTCGTGTGCGTCCTTACCGGGCACGAGCTCAAGGACCCGAATCGCACCGTCGACTACCACATCGGGGACGAACCTCACCGCTGGTCGAACGCACCCACGTCCATTCCCAACGACCTCGACGCGATCTTGAAGGTCGTGCAGCAACGCTGACCTCGACAACAAGGACTCCGCTTCAGTCACGGTCTGAAAATCGGACGTGTGGTCGGATTAAGTCGCCTCTGTCGCACGTCGATGCACCGATGTGCCTGGGGGTACGTCAAAGCTTCGTCCGTTCTGGACCTTCCTGCGACATCCGCCGCTGTGGTTTCGGCTGATGGCACTCATGACGTTGTCGATCAGCTTCGCCCTGATTGCCGGGCCGTTGGTGCAGGTGCACGTGCAGACGGCAGCGTTCATGCGGCAGATGGCCGTCCCGCTGGCGATGCTGGCGCTGGTTCTGCTCGTCGCGATTCGCCACGAGAAGAAATGGCGTCAAACCGTCGGCCAGCTTGCCGACGTGCTCGAGAACGTCCGCGGCGGACGCCTGCCGAGCGAACAGATCGCCAGACTCCTCGACGGTTTGGCCGATAAAGGCGAGCTCACCCGACTCGCCGCCGAGGTCGAACGCATCGTCGCCGACGCGAGCGAAGCCCAACAGCGTGCCCGCCGACAGGTCGCTGAGGCCGACCGACGCGTCAACACCACAACCAACGCCCTCGAAAAAGAGATCGGCCAGCTCAAGCACCAGGCCGGCCGCGACGGGCTGACCGGTCTCGGCAACCGTCGAAGCCTCGACGAGACGCTGCCACGATTCGTCAAGACGGCCCGCGCCAACATGAGCCAGCTGTCGGTCATCATGATCGACGTCGACCGGTTCAAGGAACTCAACGACACGCTCGGCCACGCGGCGGGCGATCGAATGCTCAAGGAGTTCGCACGCCTGCTTCGCGGCACCGTCCGCGAGAACGACGCGGCCTTCCGCTATGGCGGCGACGAGTTCGTGCTGCTGCTCGCGGACGTCGGCATCGACCAGGCACGGGCGACGGCCGAGCGGCTCATGCGGCTCGGCGACGATCTCGCCAGGCCGCTGCGTGGGCTCGCCCATCCGCCGGGACTCAGCTGCGGCGTGTCGAGCCTGTCGCAATTGCCCGCTGCCGCGTGCGGCGAAGACCTGCTCAAAGCCGCCGACGCCGACGCGTATCGGATCAAGCGACAGCGACGCACGCTTCGCCGTGCGGCCTAGCAGTTGTTCGTAGAGTGTGGGCGTGCAACGGCTCGCCTGCACGATCTTCTGCGTCACGGCCGTCGTGCTGGTCGGCTGCTCGACGCAGTCGCATACCGATCGCACGAGCGGACTGGTCAGTCTGTTCGTCGAAGGCCGCTACAACGCCGCGGCCAGTGAAGCCGGCGGGTTGGCCGAAGAGTCGGACCGCCGAACCAACAGTGATCGCCTGCCGCGCGACGGACTTGTGATCCGGCTCGAACAAGGCGCTGCCCTCCGCGCGGCCGGGTTGATCGACGAGAGCACGCGCGTCTTTCGCCGGGCGGATCGGCTGTTCCAGATCGCCGACGAGACGCCCAAGGTCCAGCTCGGTAGTGAGACGACGGCACTCTGGACCAATCCGACCGCACTGGCTTATCGCGGGACGCAGTACGACCGCGTCCTCGTCGCGACGATGCAGGCGATGAACCAAATCGAGCTGGGCGATCTGGAGCTGGCCCGCGTCTTCATCCGCGACGCCGGTCGTCGTTTGCGCGACGCGAAGGACAAGTTCGAAGCCGACATCGAGCGTGACCGCCGTGAGGCCGACCGAGCCGTGCGATCGCGCGGGGGCGACGTCGACGAGGCGTGGGCGTCATCGCTGCGGCGGACGTCGGGCAGGCCCGTTGACGCGATCGACTACGGCGTGTTCGCCAATCCGCTGCCGGACGTGCTGGCTGGCATGCTGTTCCTCGCCGGCGAGACGACGCGCGGCGATCTTGAGCGGGCTGTGGTCGCGTTTCGGCGTGCACAGGCACTTGAGCCCGGCAACACGTACCTCGCCGAGCTCTACGACCTGGCCGAAGCATCTGCGAACGCCGGCACGTTCGTCGGCGAGCCGCGTGTCCACGTGATCTACGCGGCGGGAATGGCTCCGACGCGGCTGGAGTGGCGCATCGACGTGCCGCTGTACATCTTCCCAGGCGACATCGGCCGGGCAGGTGCTCCGGGCATCGCGCTCCCACAACTCGCCTACGGCCCGCCCGGGGCGGTGCTGACGGCTTC
Organism: Planctomycetota bacterium; assembly: GCA_038746835.1. Lineage (NCBI taxonomy): Bacteria > Pseudomonadati > Planctomycetota > Planctomycetota bacterium. The sequence goes on from JBCDKH010000001.1 coordinate 85,196, forward strand.
TGCGTCGGGCGAGCCGTTTCCAACACAACGCGTCGCCAGCATCGAGCGTGTCGTCACGGCAGAATTCGACGCGGCATACGACGGCGTGGTCAGCCGCGCAGTCGCGAGTGCGATCATCCGAACGCTGGCCGCCATTGCCGTGAACACCGCGACCGATCGAGCGGCCGACGAAGTCGGCGGGCCCGAGGGGCTCCTGATCTTCCTGCTCGGTCGCATCGGAACGAGCGTCGCGCAAGTCGCGACCAATGCCGCCGACCTGCGGACGTGGCGACTCATCCCGGCCCGCTACGAGATCGCCAGTTTTCCGGCACCAGCGGACGGTTCGGTTCAGCTCAACCTCGGCGGACGCAGCGTCACCGTCGAGCTTCCGTCGAGTGACGGACGCGTGACGCACTTCATCTTCGTTCGTCAGCCGACGCCCGGCAGCCCGCCGTCGGTCCGCGCGGCGACGGTCGGTGTTCGATGAGGCGTAGACTTCGAGCGTCATGCAAGGCCGATGGATCACGCTCGGACTGGTCGCGATCGCGCTGCTCGCCGTGAGCGGTTGTCGAAGCAGCCAGGGAACGAATCGCGTCGTCTTCGAGGAGGGCGAGACGGACAAGGTTGTTGTCGACAAAAAGCTCGACAAACTCGTCCGCGTTCAGGAGCTGCGCGTCTTCAACGAACGAGGCGACACGATGCAGCCGCAGATGCGCGTCGAAAACATGACCGGCCGATCGCAGAGCGTGACGTACCAGTGGGTCTGGCTCGAAGGCCAGTACGAGCTGCCCGAGAGCTCCAACACCGCACGCGTCTTGAACCTTGAGCCGCGCGAGCAGAAGACGATCACCGCGACCGCCCCAAACCCGGCCGTCGATGGGTTCGTCCTCCGACTGAATCGGGCCAACTGACATCGTCCATCGTCGAGCAGAAGCAACAACCACCCGCACCACCACCTGTCATGAGAGTCATCGCCGTCACCGTCGCCGCCGCTTCCTGTGCCGTGATGCTCGCCGGTTGCGGCGGCAGTGGTGCCCGTCAGATCGACACGGGCGGTCGCGACGTCATCACGACGATCGACCAGGTCGACATCCAGAACTATATCGAGGCCGCGGACGAGCTTGTCCAGAGCATGATCCGCTCCGGCGTGCTCGGCCGAATCGCTCCCGAAGACGGCACGCCAGTCATCATCGAGCTCGACCGGGTGCGCAACGACACGTTCGACGACTCGATCGACGTCGAGATCATCACGGACACGGTTCGCATCGAGACGCTCCAGTCCGGTCTGGCGACGTTCATCACACCCGACTCTGCTCTCGCGCGGGCCGATCGCGCGGCTGCGGAAGAGCTGGAGCAGGACCTGCCACAGGCGGCGTACACGTTGTCGGGGCGCATCACGTCCGTCGGCGCCCAGGCTGGCCGAACGCGGCAGAACACCTTCATCTTCCGCCTGACACTCAGCAGCCGCGACGGCCTGGACGTCTGGAGCGACCAGCGTCGCATCACCAAGCAAGGCACCCGTAACGCCGTCGGCATTGGCTGAGCCGGAGCCACAGGCGTACTTCCCACCCGATTCGGCCGTCCGCCGGATCACGCGGTCCAGGGCCGTCCTGCTGTACGGGGCGGCGGCGCTGGCGCTGCAGGTGAGCGACGAGCGCGTCGCACGCGGCGTCGAGGAGCACAGCGACTTCACCGCCGACCCGATCGCCCGGCTGCACCGCACGCTCGAAGCCAGCTACGCCAGCGTCTTTGCCCCGCCGACCCAGGCCAATGACGCCGTTCGACGCGTCAATCGGCTCCACGCGAGCGTCAAGGGCGAGGGCTACTCCGCGATGGACCCGGACCTTCTGCTGTGGGTCATGTCCACGCTCGTCATGTGCGGCATCGAGGCGACCGAGCGTTTCGTCCGGCCACTCCCAGAGTCGGACAAGGCCCAGTACTACCGCGAAACCCGGCACAGCACGACGCGTTTCGGCCTGAAGCTGACGCACGGCCCGCGGTCGTGGGACGACTTTGTCAGCTACTGGCACGCTCGGCTCGATGACCCGGCCGTCGGATCGTCGGAGGTCAGCCGTCGCGTCGCGACTCAGATCACCAAACCGACCCGGCCCTACTGGCTTCGGCCGGCCGGTGTTCCTGCGAGGCTCTGGCTTCGCGACACGCTTCCGCCTGCCGTGGGCATTCGGCTTGGGCTGCCGTCGACGCTGGCGAGCCGCATCGCGGGTCGGATTGGCACCCTGGCAGCACGCGCTCACTTCGCGGTCGCTCCGGAGCGGCTCACGCTGACCCGTGCCGCACGCGACGCCGAAGAGCGAGAGCGATCGCAAGCCGAACACATCGCCCGAGCTTGATCGCAGCTTGCGACGCATTGGGCGACGCACTACGTTCCAGCCAGCAGCGGGGAGCGCTGCCTGCAGACTCATCGTGACGTCCGGCGACGAAGCCGAGCGACTGTGAGCAATCAGCATCTGCCCAGGGATCGGGCAAATCACCTGCTCGTCGTAGTCAGCGTCAGCTCTCTGCGTGCGTCAGGTATGGCTTGATGTGTCGGCAGTGCTCGACCTCGAACCAGCTCGCACGATCCCAACTCTCCCGCCTCGAAAGCCCACCTCGCCATCATGCGACTGCGACGCTTCTCCAACGCAGGCACTCTCGCCCTTGTCGCCGTGTCGACGTGCACGGTGTTCGCGCTGGGCGGCTGTGCCAATGCACCGGCACCGCTCGGCCCTTCGCCCGACGCGACTGCCGACACGGTCGTCCTCCAGTCGCGCGACGATGGCTCCGAGGTCGACTTCGACACGCTCGAGGCACGCGTCGCGTTCGAGCCGGTTTTTCTCTCTGCCGACGGAAGTCCGGTGAGCGTGCCGCTGTACGGGAAAGAGCTCCGCGTCTCCAGCGACGGCCTGGTTCTAATTGGTGCTGGGACCGACACGCTCTATGCCGCCGTCTTCAAGGGCCGCGCGCAGGCGGCCAATGAGGTGGCCGGCGCTGGCGACATCCTGCTGTGGACGCCCGACTCGGGAACGCCGCGCAACGAGGCCTTCGATGTCGGGCGGTTTCGCGACTCGTTGAACGTAACGACGCTCTCGGAAGTCGACGGGCTCCAGCCGGCGATCGCGACGGTTGCCAGCAGTCAGGAGCGTGGCTTCCGCTTCGGCAGCCTGCGTCGCACGCCCTTCAACGCCGTCAGCCCGACTGACCCCGAGACGTTCGAGCGCCGTCGTCGCTATCTGAATCGTCCGGCCGTGGTGAAGCTTCGCTTCGAGGTCGGCGAGGACCCGCAGGCGCTCTCCGAAGCCGTTGCGACGCGATTCGTCGAAGCCCTGGCACAAGGCGACGCCGCGACCGTGGCCGATCTGTTCCATCCGGACTTCCTGGACCTTGGCAACGACAGTGACTTCGGCCCGTCATCCACTCGCCCTGCGTCCGACGAGTTGGTCGACGCTCAGGCAGAAGCCCGGCTCCTCGTCGCCAGAGGTCTCGCCGGCGACGGTCGCGAAGGGCTCGTAGTCGAGTCGCTGCGCCGGGCCGAGGGGCCCAACGCCTTCTTCGTCGACAGCACCGACGCCCCACGAAACACCGACGGCTACACGTTGACCCTGCGTCCGGGCGACGGGCTCTTTTTCGTCAGCTCGTTCACGCCGACGCAGGCTCCGCCCGAGCCGACGACTCAGCCCGCCGAGCCAACAACACGCCCGACGGAACCGGCGACACAGCCCGCCAGCTAGCCACACTGCCTTCACAGTCCACCTTCCCTTCGCAACGCCTCATCATGCGAGCCACCGCCTTTGCCCTCTCAACGGTCGCGCTTGCGACTGCGGTCGCGACCGCCCAACCGGCGACCACGCAGCCGGCCACCCTTCCCTCGACGCAACCAGCCCAGCTGGAGATTGGCGACGCGTACGTCGTCTACGCGCAGGATCAGTTTGCGTCGGGTGCCGGTTCGACGCGTTTCTGGTCGAGCGCGAGCGTTCCGCTCGACGTCGAAAAGCAGGCGATGCCGGGCTCGATGGTCCAGTACACGATCCGGCCGCAGGGCGCGGAGGTGATCTTCGACGACCTTGGTGCCGTCGCCGCGAGCTTTGGCGACGCCATCGAGATTCGACTGCTCCGCGACACCGAGGCCGAGACGCTCGAGCCGACAATCGGACAGACGCCCATCACCGCAGCCATGCGTCAAGTCGTGGCCGACGTTCGTCAGACTGAACGCGTCAATGAACCGGGCGAGACCGACGCCGACGGATATCGATTCGGCGTCGATCTTCCGCTCGACGACATCCTGGACGGACTTGGCCTCGACCTTCCCACGCCGATGGCCCGCGTGCGCGTGAATCGCGTTGGCACGTCGCTGGGTCGACTGTGGCTCATGGAGTTCGAGGTCGCACCGATGTCCTTCACGACGTCGGATGGCGACGTCGTTCTGATGCGACACGACGGCTTTGTCCTGCTCAGCGAAGACCAGGAGACGCTCGTGTCGGGTGGAACGCGCTATCGAGGCCAGGTTGCCGAGGCAGCCACGGGAGCTCTGGTTCCCTACGAAGGCCGTCGCCTTTTTGCACTCGCACCAGACCCTGACAATCCCGACCGCCTCTTCGATGCGACTGGCGTTGCGGCCATCCGGGCGATCGTCCAGGCGTACGGAAATCCGGCCGACTTTGCCGCGGCGGCTGAGGGGGATCTGACCGACAACGTCGATCTCCTGACGGCCGTGCCGGAGCAGGAAGAGGCCCTTGCCTCGATCCGCACGTCGACCATCCCGAGCTGGCTCGGCGAGGTACGCGAC
>JBCDKH010000002.1 GCA_038746835.1 Planctomycetota bacterium
CTCGGCGACGACGAAGTGCACCTCGGCGAGCCGGTGTTGTCCGGCGTCTCGCTCGACGTGCCGCCCGGCACCACCGTCGCGCTCGTCGGCCCGAGTGGTGCGGGCAAGACGACGCTGTGCAACCTGATCGCACGTTTCTTCGATCCGACGAGCGGGCGCATCCTGCTCGACGGCACCGACATCCGCGACTACGACGTCGACGACTACCGCTCGCTGCTCGGCATCGTCGAGCAGGACACGTTCCTCTTCGACGGCACGATCGCCCAGAACATCGCCTTCGGCCGGCGTGATGCGACGCCCGCGGACGTCCGTCGGGCGGCTCAGTTGGCCAATGCCGATCAGTTCATCGAGAAGCTCGAAGGCGGCTACGAAGCCCTCATCGGCGAGCGTGGCGTCAAGCTTTCGGGCGGACAGCGGCAGCGCATCACCATCGCCCGGGCCATCTTGGCGGATCCGAAGATCCTGATCCTCGACGAGGCGACGAGCAATCTCGACGCCGAGAGCGAACGGCTGATCCAGCAGAGCCTGGCCGACCTGATGCGGGACCGGACGAGCTTCGTGATCGCCCACCGGCTCTCGACCATCCGCAATGCCGACCTGATTGTCGTGCTCGTCAACGGCGAGCTGGCCGAGGTCGGCACGCACGAAGAGTTGCTCGCGGCCAGCGGGCGCTATCAGCTGATGGTCCAACTTCAGACCGAGACGATGACCGAGCGAAACGGCCAAGTCACCTGAGTGACTTGGCCATCGTGGAAGCGGTCGGATTTCAATCGCGAAGCGAGATCACTCGAAGAGGAGTGGTCCGCCGTCGTTACCGATGTTGTCCTTCCAGAAGCCGGGGACCGAGTTGTTGAAGACGCGGTACTCGCCGTGCTGCTGGCCTTCGAGGGTGTTCCCGGAGAAGACGTAGCCGTCACCGTGGAAGTAGAGGAAGAAGCCGGCACCGACCATCTTGTTGTTGGTGATCTCGAAGCCTGCGCGGACGGAGTTGATGCCCATCGCCCCGCCGGCCCAGCCGGGCGTGAGGTTCCGGCCGTCGTTGAAGTGGTTGCCGTGGAAGATGACCTTCTCGCCCGGATCGAGCGTGGTGGTGGGCATCTGGAAGGCGTCGGCGTGGTTGCCGCTGTTGCCGGTGCCCCAGTGGTGCAGCCAGCTGTCGCGAACCTCAATGCCCGGCTCGTAAGCGCGGAACAGGTCGAACGTGTGGTGGACGTTGAGGCGTTCGAAGACAGCGCGATCGCCAGTCTTGGCGTTGATCGAAATGCCCCGGCCGCTGCCCGTGCCGTCGACCTCGGAGTCGGTCATGCGGAAGCCCTCGGGCTTGCCGCGGAAGTCGACGCCGCCGCCGCGGATGATGACGTCGCTGACGGTGACGTTGTCGGCTCGGATCACGAGGTCGCCCAGGATGAGCAGGCCGCTGATGTTGGCGCCTTCGTCGCGAACCTCGAAGTCGCCATTGACGACGGTGAGCTCGCTCTCAGGGATTCGGCTGCCTGTGGTCGACGCCGAGGGGAAGCCGTCGTTCTGTCCGGGTGGCGGAGGAGGCGTGGCTGGTGGTGGTGGTGGTGGCGGAGCTGGCGGCGGAGCCGGATTCGACGGCGGCGGGGCCACCGGCGGTTCCGGATCCGGGTTGGTCGGGTCCGGACTTGTCGGATCGCTCACTTGCGTCCGAAGCCCGCCGAACCGGACCATGTCGACCGCACCGTCGGCTTCCTGGTGTGCCCAGCCGTAAACGGTCATGCCGAGTCGGCCTTCGTTCTGTAGTGCCTCGGTATCGTCGACGGCCATCACGGTGACGGTGTTCTGTGGGGCACCGACTTCCGTCACCACGACGTTGAAGTGCGTTTCGCTGCCGACGGAGTAAACGTCGAAGCTGACGTCGTAGCTCTTGCCGGTGCTGTAGCCGGCGATTGCGCCGCTGCGGTTGGCGATGAGGTGGTTCTCGCCATCGGCGTCGGTGCGGTACAGCTCGACTCGGCCGTCTCTGCTGCGGAACGAGATGAGGTACATCTCGCCGGTATCCATCTGGTAGCGGATCGCCGCGGCGGTCGTCATGCTTGAATCGTTCCCGGCCGCGACGCGGAACTGGCCGCTGACGTCGCGGACGAGGTCGCGACGCAACAGCAGGCGACTGATGTGCTGGTTATCGCCCTCAGTGACTGCGTAGAGCTGCCCATCAACGACGCGGTACGCACCGCCGTTGACGTCGATCCAGCCGTCACCGACGCCACCAAAGGGTGTGTCTTCGCGGTCGAACTTGTCATCGACGATGATCGCCGGGCCGTTGGGTGTTCTGGCGTCGGTGATCTCGAACGCGATGCGGATTGTCTGTCCGGCTCCACGATTCGACTTCGGTGTGAGGTCGAGCGTGTGCGCGCCGACTGCCTCGCCCAACGACCAGCCAGTCAGGCTCTGCAGGCCTCGGTCGCCGAAGAGTGCGTAAGGCCGATAGCTTTCGGTGCGGACCAACTCGCCCTCGTTCAGGTCGAAGTCCACGGAGTCGGCCGACTGGGACTCGACGACGATCGCAACGGCACTGATGTCTCGGCCGCCCAGGTCGACCACCGAGCCGTCGGTGATCTCGGAGATCGTCTCGCCCGACTCGACGTCAATCAGAAGCACGCGATCGATGAAGACATCCGGCGTAGCTGGGTCAGGCGAGACGCCAACCGGAGGTCGATCGCTGACGACAAAGGTGACCTCGACGCCCTGGCCACGTCCGAATTCGCCGCTGATCGGCACGACACGCAGCGTGTGCTGGCCGAATCCGTGGCTCCACGCGTTGTACGAGCTGAAGCCCTGATCGCCGAGCAGTGCGTACGGCTCGGAGTATTCGGTCCTTCGGAACTCGCCATTCAGGTCGAAGTGAATCTGCGAGGTCGCCCCATTGGCATCAGCGCGGATGGCGAAGCTGCCCTGCGGGAGATTGGACACGTTGATGTGTCCGCCATCGACGAGCTGGCCGATCTCGCGACCAGTGGTCGGGTCGACGACGACCAAGCCCTCGATGTTCGCCACCGAGGCCGAGAGCATTCTGCGGCTCTCGAGCGTGTCGAGTGAAAAGCTCACGTGCGACGTGTCCTGCTGCCGGGAGGCCGTCGGGCGCGGCGACGCCGCGGGTCGGTCTTTGGTTTGAGAGATGTTCTTGCTGGTGTGCATGGGGTCTCCGATTTCGGGACAGCGGTCCGTCTGATTCACAGAGATGGAAAGCGAGGCGACTTGGAGAAAGCAGGAAAGAACGAGTGTTATCGGAGCCACAGTGGTCCTCCCGACGCCGCGTGTGTTTGGGGCGATGCCCCGCCTTCGAGTCTGTTCGTTCCGCAAGCAGTCGTGCCGGGACGAGCTGATCTCGTCACGGCTGGGCCGCCACTGCGAGTTGCGCGAAGTTGACATCGCCGCAGTGGGTTCGGTTGGCACGGTCTTGGCGTGACCGCAGTGGGGTTGTTCGTCGAGTGGTTGCTGGACGAGGGGCTTCTGCGAACCGTGCGGGTCGCACGGGAGGAGCGGTGGTTGGGCCGCACATTACTTCTGCATCGGCCTGGATACAGCGCCCTTTTATCGAAAAATACGAATAAGGCAGAAAAAGTAAAACCGTTGGCCGTCAACGATTTAACGCTTTCTGCTCACCTTTGCTGTCACAAGGTGTCACACGGGGTCATCGCAGCCATTTCTTCAGGCGACGCTTCACCTTGTGGTGCAGTGAACGGGCGCGATAAGATGCTGGCTGCGGTGCATCCCGGTCGGCCAATCGCATCGTTTCGATGCACAGAACTGCTTTTCCGCTCAAGCGGGCAATCTCGCTCGCCTGGGCCGGCTCACTCTCCAAAAACAGGAGTGAATCCGTCTCCATGTACGTCTTGGCTTTGAAGGTCGCGTGTCCGATTCGGAATCGCTCCGCCGGCGTAGCGGCGGGCATCATGCGCAGTTCTCGATAGGCCACGCCGTGATCGCGGAGCCACTGCTCGGTCGGTTCGCGGTACTTCTCCAGGCGGCTTGTAACGAGCCACCCGATTTCGAGCGAAGGCAGTCGCAGCGGTGCCGCCGTCCGCAAAAAATTGAGGTATCGCTCGCCGTCGTCGTTTTGCTCGCGCGTCGGATCGACGCACAGCACGCCGTCGATGTCGACGCACGCCCTGCCGAGGTACTCGTGGTGCATCACGTTCCACTCGAACACCCTCGGTGGGCCGACTTCGGCGACCGAGTAATCGACCAAGTCGTGGTGACCGGGCGTCACGTAGACCGCCAGGTACTCGACGACGTACGGCAGATTCGCATCGTCGATGCGTTGTCGGACGCGTTTGATCGACTCGCCGACGCTGACGCTGTCTTCGACGATGAGGACCTTTTTAATCGTCTGATCTGAACGACTGACCGCACGTCTGCCGCTGCTGATGAGCCGATCTTCGAAGAGTCCCTCAAGATCGGTCAGGCGTCGATTCAGCAGCAGAGCCAGAATGCTGGCCGCGAGCATGCCGCTGCGGGGCACGCCGACCACGACGTCAATGTCCGTCGGCAGCTTGCCAACGAACCCCGACAGGTCACGTGTCATGTCGGCGATGCTGCGGTAGTTCATGCCTGATGGTCCAAAGACGCCGCTGATGCTGCATCGGACAGTTCGATCAGCTGCGTGACGTCAAGCATCTTGTCGAGGTGTCGCCGGAGCCACTCATCGTCCTGGTCCCACCAAGCCAGGTGTTGAAGCCGTTCGACGGTGCTGTCGTCGAAACGCTGGCGTATCACTTTCGCCGGTACACCGCCCACGATGGCGTACGGCCCGACATCTCGAACGACGACTGCCCCCGCGCCGATGACGGCCCCGTTGCCGACGGTGACGCCGTCTTTGATGACAGCGTTTGCGCCGACCCAAACGTCGTGCCCGATGGTCGTCTCGTTGTATTCGGTGTGCAGCTCGCGATTGGTGAGGTCGTATCCGAACTCAGGAGCATCTCTGAAAAACCTCGGATGCGTGCTGGCGGCCTTTCCGAGCGGATGAGAGGCTAATCCGATTGTAACGTTTGGCGCGATTGAACAGTATTTGCCAATTCGAGTTCCCGTAATGCGACAGCCGGCCTCGACGTAGCTGTAGTCGCCCATCGTCACATGTCGGAGCAACACGTCTCTTCCGACCCGGCAGGCCCTGCCGAAGCGGGCGTTCTGAATGATCCCGCGAACGTCGTACGGCACGTGGGCAAGGCCGTGTCGCTTCATCAGCGAGCGGCGGAGCAGCCATGAGCGAAGCGCGGACGGAAGCAGGCTACGGGTTCGAGGGTTCATCGCTCGCTTCCGTTGTTGAGGGAACTGGTTTCCGCTTCGACTTCTTCGCTTCCTTCACGGTCGCGAGGCTGGCCAGCAGATCGCGGCGGATCGGGCGAACGAGCCAGGCGACCGCACCGGCGGCGAACGTCGCGGCACCGGCGGCAACGACCGACGCAATCGTGTTGTCGCCGATGTCCGACAAGCCGCCGCGGAAGCTCGCACCGATGAGCAGCGCGACGGCACCAATCAGGCTCGGACCCAAAAGGCATCGGAGCACGCTGCCGACAGCGACCGGTGAGCCACGCAGGCAGTAGATAAAGGTGGGAACGATCAGCACGTTGACCGCGATGGCGTACGCGGTGGCCACACCGATCGTGCCGTATTGCACGCCAGTCAGAAAGGCAGCGATGATGCACGGCACGTTGACGAAGGACCATCGAAGCATCCGTCCCGTCTGGCCGACTGCGGTGCAGACCCAGCCGACCGTGCTGAGCACTGGCTGGAACACGGCGGCAATTGCGAGCACCAGGAAGATGTCGGCCGCTTCGAGCCAGTCTGGGCCGAGCACGAGCCGGACGATCTCGTGGCTGAAGCAGGCCAGCATCGCCGTCATCGGAACCGTGACATAGGCGATCGCGGTGATCGCCCGCAGGTAGTAGCGCCGGAACGTCTCGGGATCGTCCTGGAGCCGCGACAGCGCCGGAATCATCGCGGCGGCCAGCGGTGCGTTGATCTGCTTGAGCGGCAGCATCAGCAGGCCGTATGCCTTGGAATAGAGGCCTAGCGACCCTGCCCCGAGACTGGTTCCGATGATGAGGTTGTCCGCGTTGCGGCCGGCGTAGTTGACGAAGCTGAAGCCGACCAGATTTCCGCCAAAGCCGAGCATCTCGCGAACCTCGCCCAGCCCGCCCGGCCGCCCGGGGATCCAGCCGCTCTCGATGAAGCTCAGCACAAAGGTCGCCGCCCCACCTGCAGCGAGCATCAGCACCAGTGCCCACGGTCCCAGCCCGAACCATCCAGCCACGATGCCGACGGCCAAGCTGATCGTCAGGCTCAGGATCTCGACGCGGGCGAGTCGGCCGTACTCCATGCTCCGTCGCAGCAGAGCGCGGTGCTGCACGCAGAGTCCGCCGAAGATCAGCGTGGCCGCGAGTGCGAGCGTGATGAGCGTGAGCCGCGGCTCGCCGTACCACCACGCCACGACCGGAGCCAGCCCGGCCACCACGCCTGCGACAACGATGGACAGGCCGACGTTGATCCAAAAGAGCGTGGAGACCTGCCGGTGATTGATCTCCTTGCGCTGGACCGTCGCCATGGACAGGCCGGCGTCTTTGAAGAGCTCGACGAAGCCGGTGACGACCGTCACCATCGCGATCAGCCCGAAGTCTGCGGGCGTGAGCAGTCGAGCCAGGACGGCAGTCGAGCCGGTCTTGAGAACGAATCGAGCGATCTGCGAAAGAAACGTGATCAGCCCGCCGCGGACGGTCCGATTCTTCAGGTCGCCTTGGAGGGCTTCGTTCGAGAACGGATTGCTCCGTCGCGCCTTGGCAGGCGCGGTTATGTCGCTCGTGAGGGTGGTAGCGGGTGCAGTCACGGATGTCGGCCCGCCCGCGTGCGGCCGGCGGGATTCTGTTACGTGATGATGAGCGATGCAAGCTCTTCCGAGCAAAGCCGATCTCAAGAAACGTCGGCCGTTGGACGTTGTTCAACCTCGGCGAGGCTCAAGCAAATTCTCTTGCTTCGCAAATGCCTTGGAAGTAGGTTCTTACCGCCGCACCGCAGGCATTTGGCTGGCTGCCAGTGTGCCTCGACGGGACCAATGCATGCAGGTTTGGAGAAAAACTGATGTTGCCCGCAAATCGTAAGACTTCCGTTCTGAACCGCTTCGTCGGACTCGGCCTCTGTGCGGGGCTGGGTTCGTTCGTCGGACTCCTCGGCCCGGCGACATCGTCGTCGGCCGCTGAGATCGTGATCAACACGACCGGTGACTCGATCACCGAGGGCTTCGCGCCTGGCAGCATCGACGAGGTTGCCTGGCGATTCCCGCTGTACGAGAAGCTCAACGGCAACCCGAGCAGCGACGACACGTTCCGCTTCGTCGGCGGACTTGAAGAAGGCATGGTCGGCAGCGCGCCAGCCGACAAGGCGTTCCACAACGGCCTGAGCAGTCGGCGATTCGTCAACACGAACCAGGGCGCGGCCTCGCTGAACGACTCGGTCGAGGATTCGTTCCGAAACCCGGACCTGAGCCCTCAGACGCCCGACCTGATCCTAATGCTGATTGGCGTGAACGATCTCATCGCCAAGACCAACAGCGCCGGACTCACCCAGGCTCAGGGTGACTTCGAGACGGCGTTGGACAGCTACCTCGACAAGATCTCGGCCGACAGCCCGTCGACGCAGATCATGATCGGCACCATTCTGCCGCTCAGCGCCAACGGCACGGGCATCAGCGGCGGCAACCGCGGCAACAACGATTTCAACTCCGGCGACTGGGACAACGACGGCGACGTCGATTCGCTGTCGGAACGAATCCACGAGTGGAATCAATGGCTCATGACCGGCGACATCATCACGCGGCTCAATGCCGCCCGTGGTGACACACTGGCGTCGAGCGCGATCACGATCTTCGATCTTGCCGGCGAAGTGCTGGCCGACCCGCGGGTGCCGTCGGTCAGCGTGCCGGGCGAGGATTACCGATTGCTGCAGGATCCCGTGACGACGGCAAACACGGATGCGTACAACGACGCGACCCCGACCAACTGGGACGGCCTGCACCCGAACGCTGCGCTCTACAACGTCGTCGCGGACAAGTGGCAGGCTCAGGTGCTCGCCTCGAACGTGATCCCCGAGCCGGCGGCAGCAACGATCGGCCTGGTCGGTGCCGGCTTGCTCGGGCTGCGTCGCCGTCAACGGTCCTGCTGAGCTCCGGCGGCCGGCGCTGGCGGTGGAGCGTGCGACCAAGGTCCCGTCGAATCCATCGGAACCCGTGACCCGCCGCGTCTTCTTCAACTTCCCGTTCCGGCTCGGTCTGAACGGCATCGGCAACACCGGCTGGCAGCAGGCCAACGCACTCGTCGAGCTCGGCCACGACGTCGTCATCGCGACGCCAAGCTGTGAGCGTCGCGTCCCCGGCGCTCAGACGGTCGAGACGCTCACCATCGCCGGCATGCGCGTGCCGCTGGGACGATTCGGCGTCGAGCGGATGCTGCGAGCACACGGTGCCCGAGCCGCGTCGGTGTTTCGCAAGCTTCACGGCGACGCTCTCTTCGACGTGGTCCACTGCTGGCCTCGCGGGTCGATGAAGCTCATCGATGCGGCCAGAGATGCTGGCGTACCGACGTTCTACGAACGCCCCAACACGCATGTCGTCCACGGCTTCGAGGTCGTTCACCGTGAGAACGTCCGACTCGGCCTCGCGGACGGACCGCCGCCGGCAACGGATGATCGTCAACGCCGTGAAGTCGCCGAGTACGACGCGAGCGACTTCCTGCTGTGTCCTTCCGAGGCCGTCGCGGACTCGTTTCGCGACCGCGGCTACGCCGATGACCGGCTGATTCGCACGCGCTACGGCTGCGATCTGGAGACGTTCTTGGTCGATCCCGACCAGATGAAAGAACGCCCCGAGAGGCCGCTGACGATGCTGTTTGCTGGCAAGGCCGATGCGAGAAAGGGTCTTCACTTCGCCCTCGACGCGTGGCATCGCACCGCCGACGCCCGGCACGGCACCGGCACGTTCCGCGTCGCTGGCGCGATTGATGACGAGTACGCGGCGAAGCTTGGTCCCGCCCTTTCCCATGACGGCGTGGAGTGCATCGGGTTCACGAATGACGTCGCTTCAGAGATGCGGCGGGCCGACGTCTTCGTGCTGCCATCGATCGAGGAAGGCAGTGCGTTGGTCACGTACGAAGCACGAGCCAGCGGATGTGTTGTCGTCGCCTCGACCGCGGCCGGAGCTCCCGTCGAGCACGATGTCGACGGGCTTCTGCACGAGCCGGGCGATGTCGACACGTTGGCGGATCAGATCGCGGCGCTGTCGACGGACGGTGATTTGCTCCGCCGTCTCCGGTGTCGCAGTATGGAGCGGGCCAGTGACCTGAGCTGGCTAGCCGCCGGGAGGTCGCTGGCAGCGGGCTATGAAGACGGTCTTCGCCGTCGGATGCCTGGCATTGCTGAGCCTGAGACCACCCCGGCCGGCGAACCGTTGCCGAGCCTCGCCACCTGAGAGATCCTTTGCCTGTCTCGATCGTCATCCCCGCACACAACGAGGCATCGGTGCTGCCGCGGTGTCTGGACGCGCTGCGGCAAGACTCGTCCAGCGACGATCTTCAAATCGTCGTCGTTGCCAATGGGTGCACCGATGACACCGCCGAGGTGGCTCGTCGAGCGGGAGCCGAGGCCATCGAGACGGACGTGCCGTCCAAGAGCAACGCCCTCAACCTCGGCGATGCCGCGTGCTCCCACTTCCCACGGCTCTACCTGGACGCCGACTGCGTGATCTTCGGTGCCGATGTGCTTCGTCTGGCCGAAGAGCTCGAGACTTCAGGCCGTTTGGTTGCCAGTCCATCGATGGACGTCGACCTGAGGGGTCGATCATGGTCGGTCTATGCGTTTTATGACGTCTGGACGAGCGCTTCCTACGTTCGCACCAACCTCGTCGGTTCTGGGGCGTACATGCTCAGCGAGGCCGGCCGACAACGGTTCGAGTCGTTCCCGGACCTCACTGCCGATGACGCGTTCATCCGGCGAAGCTTCAAGCTCGACGAGCGTTGGTTGTCGGCGTCGACGAGTTACCGCATCACGCCGCCGAAGGATCTTGAGAGCCTGATCCGCATCAAGACGCGGGCACACTTCGGGAATCTGGAACTATCGCGCCTGATGCCGGAGCTTCAGACCAACGAAGTGGCCGGCGAGCAACGTCAGTGGACGAGCCTCCTCAAACAGGCGTTGCGCCCTTGGCGCATTCCGAAGCTGGCCGTCTATGCGTACGTGATGATGCGTGCGAAGCGCGAGGCCCGGCGTCGCAACCTGGCCGGCAAGGCCGTGGCTTGGGAGCGAGACGACTCGTCTCGGCAGCCTCCGGCAAAACCGTCTTCGTCCTCTCATGTCGCCCCTGTTTGATCCCATGTCAGACGCAGCGTCGAGCTCGTCGGGTGTCGACGTGAGCATCCTGATCGTCTCGTACAACACGCGTGCGATGACGCTGCGTTGTCTCGAGACGCTCTACGAGAGTCTCGAACGGGACGACGCACTGACGGCCGAGGTGTTGGTGGCCGACAACGGTTCGTCGGACGGTTCGCTCGAGGCGATCGAGGAGCGGTTTCCTCAAGCCCGGATCGTGAGCCGAGACGACAACCTGGGTTTTGCCAAGGCCAACAACGTGCTCGCTCGCGAGGCCCGCGGCGAGTGGATTCTCCTACTCAATCCGGACACCGAAGTCCTGGGAACCGCCGTCCAGACGATCGTCGCTTTCGGCGAGTCCAAGCGAGCGGATGGTCAGTCGTTCGTCGTTGGTGGACGCACGCTGTTCGCCGATGGCTCGCTCAACCGCAACTCATGCCACGGCCGGCCGACGCCTTGGAGTCTGTTCTGCCAGGGGACGGGCCTCTCGTCGATGTTCCGAACCAGCGCACTGTTCAACCCCGAGGGGCTCGGTTCGTGGAAGCGTGATTCGGTACGCGAGGTCGATGCGATCACAGGATGTCTGCTCCTCATCGAGCGACGCTTATGGGAAAAACTTGGCGGCTTCGATGAGCGCTTCGTGATGTATGGAGAAGACACCGACTTGTGCCTGCGCGCTTCTTCAGCAGGAGTGCCGTCGATTGTCTGTCCGGACAGCGAAATCATCCACCACGGCGGCGCGTCGGAAGCGGTCAGGTCTGACAAAATGATCCGGCTGTTCCGCGCCAAAGCGCAGTTAATCAAGAAGCACTGGTCGCCTGCGTCGGCGTTCTTCGGAACACGCGCGCTGATCGCTTGGGCCATGACGCGCATGGTGGCACACGCGGTTCTCGTGCCCATCCGAAAGGCATCTGCTCCGGCCTATGCGACCTGGAGGGAAATTGTCGTTCGCCGGTCAGAATTTCAGCTGAAAACGCGACATTGAGCCGGTGAAGTGACAAAATGCGTTGCGTCAGGGGGAGCCTGACACTATTTTGCAGCTGCTGCTCCGTGGATGAGGAGTGTCCGGAGCGGCGGGGCTAGCTCGGTTGTGTGCGGTGGAGCGATCACCTTTGAAGGGGATTTGGTATGGCTAAGGGCAGAGATCACTCAGAAATGGACCGGTTGGACAACGTGCAGGGGCCCGAGTCACAGCTCGATCAATGGCAGCGACGTCGCGTGCTAGCGATCGCCTCGGCCGGCGGACACTGGGTCCAACTGCTTCGCCTGATGCCGGCCTTCGCGCGGCACGACGTCGTCTTCGCATCGACGCGTGATTGGTGCGCTGCCGATTGCGGCAACGCGCGGTTCGAGCTCGTGCCCGATTCGAGTCGTTGGAACAAGCTCAAGCTCGTCTGGTCGCTTGCATGCATCGCCATGCTTGTTGCGCGGTTGCGGCCTGAAGTGATTGTGACGACTGGCGCGGCCCCCGGCTTTTTCGCACTTCGTCTCGGCCAGCTGTTCGGTGCCCGCACGATTTGGGTCGACAGCATCGCGAACGCTGAGAAGCTGTCCAACTCCGGAGCGAATATCGGCAGGCACGCATCCCTCTGGCTCACGCAGTGGCCGCACCTTGCTGGTGCGGATGGGCCGTCATTCGAGGGGCGGGTGATATGAGCCTCGACGCCAGCAATCCCTGCCGCATCTTCGTCACGGTCGGAACCCAGGTCGCGTTCGATCGTCTGATCACGGCCGTGGATGAGTTCGCCCAGGAACGTGATCTCGACGGCGTTTTCGCACAGATCGGCCCGGCCGCTAGCAGTCCGAGTCGCATCGACCATGCTCCGTTCGTCAGCTCCGACGAGTGCCGCCGGCTCGTCGATGAGGCGGACTTCGTTGTCGCCCACGCGGGCATGGGCTCGATCATCTCGACGCTCCAGGCGGGCAAGCAGATCATCGTCATGCCGCGGAAGGCGTCGCTTGGCGAACATCGCAACGAGCACCAGCGCGACACCGTCGGACGCCTTGCGGATCTGCCGGGAGTGCACGTCTGTCACGACGAAGCGAGCCTGAAGTCCAAGATGGCCGAGCTGCTCGAAGCGTCGCACGAAGCGATCGGCGTTGCAGGCGAGGCCCAGCCAGAGCTGCTCGACGCGCTCGAGTCGTTCGTCGACGCACCGGCGGACGCCGGCAGCGTTGTGGGTTCGTCTGGCGGGACGACATCGAAGCTTGTTGACCGAATCGTGCCGGCGACGCTGAAGCCGATTCGTGCGGCACGGAAGCTCGTGCGTCGAGCGCCCGAGAAGGTGTCGCGTTCGCCAGCCAAGGTGGCCGCGGTGACTTGACAGAGTGGCGACTGAGTGGCATCGAGACGTTGGTCGGTCGCCGCCAGTCGCAAAGCCACACTCATGAGCGCACCTCAAGAACAAGCCTCGACCGTCTCGCTCGGCCGTCTCGCGGACGTCGACCTTTTGCCTGCGCGCGACGAGCAGTCCCGCTCCTGGGCAACATCAATCGGCACGTTCGGCAGCGTCTCTTGGATTCGCGGCCTGTCACTCCTTCGCGGCGGCAGCAAACCGCATCCGCTGTGTGGCTTGCTCGAGCGGCCAATCCTGACCTTGCCCATCTCGCCGACGAAGCGGATCAGCGACCTGTGGGTCGAGTTCGCCGACACCATCGGCCTTCCTGAATCCCGGGCGATTGACGTTCTCGCTCCACACGTCGCCCCGCCGCTGAGCAAGACCAGCCCGGAAGTCTCGGGCCGACTTCGGCTCGTGCCAGACCGCTCCTCGTATCGCGGCACCGCGGGCCTGCTCCGCGATGCCCACGTTGACGAAGGTGATCCGTCTGATTGGCTTTTGGTTTCCCTCGGCCGGCACGCCCCGCTCGCACACTCGGCCGCGATCATCGCGACGCTCGACGAGCCCAAGCGCAACAAAGACGTCGTGCTGCTGCATGCGGACGGCGTGCTGACGGGCACGTGGCTCATCCGGCGTCGCACCCTCGAAAGTGTGCCGAGTCGGGGTTATGTCGACTTTGCCGAACAGCACGTCTCGCGCGTCTCGGCTGATGGCGGTCTAGCCGTCATCAATGTCCAGCGGCCGCTCCTGCAGCCGATTCGATCGCTCGACGCGTATCTCAATCTCGCTGCGGCGCATGCGACGGACACGGAAGACCGGGCCGAAGGTGCACCGCGATTCGGTTTCATCGAAGGCCAGACGTCGGTGCCTGCGTCGGTTCGACTGCTGGACTCCATCGTCCTGAAGGGCGCGAAGCTGCCTGCCCGCTGCACGGTTGTCCGCAGCGTAATCGGACGACACGCGGTGGTTCGTCCGGGTGAAACCATCCTCCACCGCACGCACGTCTGATCAGCGCTGAATCATCGTTTTGACTTGGCGTCGCACCAACAGGCCAGTTCATCCAGCCCATGACGCTGACGCGATCTGAGACCTCCGATTGACAGTCGCAGCTCCAGCGTTCATAACCCAAACGGATTCCATTCAAGTGCAAACGCTCCCTGTTCCATCGCCATCAGGCCACTCGTCGACGGACGATGCGGAATCCACGGCCCTCGGTCCGTCGCGAATGCAGAGGCCGTCCGAATCGGGGCCTCGTGCGCCGATGTCGCCGTTGCAGATCGTCCACCGCTTGCTGTCGGGTCGGTATCTGCTCGTGATTCTGGCGGCTTTGGTGCTCGGCGGTGGCTTTGCAGCACTCGGCTACTCGATGGGAACGCGGACGTACTCGTCCGCGGGCATCCTTCGCGTCAAGGCGTACCTGCCGCGGCTTGTCAGCGACATCGAAGGCAACGGCCAGATGCCGTCGTACGAAGCCACCATGACGGTGCTGCGCGAGGAGATTCGTGCAGATGACATCATGCGCGATGCGGCCGGCCGGCTTGAAGAAGACGGTTTCGCAACGGACAAGGCGCAACTGCGCGAGAGCCTCGTCGTCGGCCGCGGCAAGCGGAGCGAGATGATCGAGGTCGAGTCTTCCGCCTCCGATCGGGCCGAGGCAGTCGCGCGGGTCAACGCGGTGATAGCGACGTTTTCGGACAGCTACCGCGATTCCGCCGCCGAAGAACGCGAGACACGCCTGGGCATGCTGGCCGATCGCGAGTCCAAGCTTCGCGAGGAGATCGCCAGCTTGCGCGATTCGATCAGCCAGACGTACAGCTACGACGGTGCCCTGAGCGACGACGTCTGGAGCAACGCGCTTGCCGCGTCAGCGAGCTTGGAAAGCCAGCGCCGCAACCTCGAGCTCGCCATCGTCGCCGCCTCGGCGATGCCGCAGCCGACCGAGGCCGAGCTGTTGGATACGACCGACGTTGCCTCCGACCTGGCCCGTCGGATCGCCGCCAAGCGGCTCGAGCTGCTCGACGCGCAGTCGTCGTTCGGCGACCAGCATCCGACGGTCGTGCGCCTGAGCGGTCAGCTCGACGTGCTTCGCCGCGCAGCCGCGCAGGAAGACGGATTGGCGGAATCGCAGGAGACCACCGCGGTCCGGGACAATCCGGAGACCTCGACAGGCACGGGTCCCGTCGCCGAGGCTCGCCGGCTCGCGGCCATGGTCGGGCCCGAGGCCTATTTGCCGGCTCTGGAGTCGCAGCTCGAACATGTCGAGCAACTCGCGTCCGCGGCGACGGCTCGCGTTGCCGACCTCCGCACGCGTCGTGATGCGGCCGAGCCAGACCGTGCCCGCTTGGACACGCTGTCTGCCGAAGCCGACGAGTTGGCCCGGGCCTACGCCAAGCTCGAACGCGAGCCCTCCTCGTCAGAACGGCTCGAAATCCTCTCGCCGGCACGTTCGGCCAGAGTTGAATCGGACACACGGCTCAAGTCCGGCGCTGCCGGAGGCGTTGTCGGCGCCGGGCTTGGCTTCATGATGGTCCTGGGCTTCTCGGCACTGCGTCGGCGTGTCGACGGTCCGGGTCACGTGGCCGAACTCGTCGAGCCGCTGCCGATGCTCGGGACACAGCCGCACTTGGGCTCGGGCGGAGCCGACGCCGGTGCCGCAGAGGCGATCCACCGTGCCCGCGGTCGGCTGCAGATCGAGATGCAGCGGCACGGCGCGCAGACCGTCTGCGTCACGGGCGGTGAGATCGGCAGCGGCAAAACCAGCGTCTCGTTCGGCCTGGCCTGTAGCTTTGCTTCCAGCAGGCAAGAGGTCCTCATCATCGACGGCGACCTCGCCGGCCGGGGCATGACCAACCGGTTGAACGTCGTCGAAAACCAGCAGGCAACCGCCGAGGTCGCGACCGCCGAGGTGACGCCTGACATGTCGATCTATGACGTGCTGCGTGGCGACGCGGAGCTCCGGTCGTGCATCTACGAGTCGCGTGTGCCGGGCGTCTGGGTGCTCTCCGGCGGCGACGAGCACCGCCCCGCCGACGCGTCGGCCGAGGCCGTTGCGCGGCTGATCGAAGAGGCCCGCTCGCTGTTCAAGGTTGTGATCGTCGACACAGGCCCGCTCATGGGCGCGACCGAAGCCCCGCTGTTCGCGCAGCAGTGCGACCTGACCGTCCTCTGCACGGCACGCGGCGATCGGTCGGACATCGTCCAACGTGCCGCCGCCGAGCTTCGTCAGATCGGCAGCCGTGTCGCGGGCGTGATTTTCAATCGTGCGTCTCGCCGCGATGCGGTCCACACGAGCGGCGTTCGACCCCGCCTGCCGCGTAACCAGCGACTCGTTGCCTTCGACTCCGTTCTCCGCGACTGACCCGTCCTAGCCGCCATGCGTCCATGGAGGACTCCACGCCGCGACAACCTCCCGCACCAGCGCGACGACGGCTCGATCGTGAGCCGCAGACCGGCCAGCCCGTGAACAAGCGGGGCCGGGCCAAGTCGCTCGAACAGAGCATCCTCGACGGCGATCCGATTGGCGACTCGAGCGCCGGCATCGGCTTCGATGCCAGGGACATCGACGGGTTCGAGCGCGTCCTTGCAAGCGACGGGCTCAACGGCAGTTCCAATTCCGGTAACGGCCGACTTCCGAGACGGCTTTGGGGCTGGACCGTCGTCGAACTGCACGACTTGCTCTGGCAGACGAGCCGCGTCGCCGTCATTCGACGCGGCAGCGAGGTGCCCAAGGCACGTGACTACCTCCTTCTGCCCGACGACGCACTGGTCTTGTTCGATCCCGACTTCGTTCGGCGACTCCGCGGTAGTGCCACGCTGGCCGCGGTCGTGCTCGACGAGGTCTCGGAAGAGGACGGCCCGGCAGACATGCTCCGGTTCGATGCCGAAGGCGTCGCGCACGTACGTCGCCTCTATCGGCACACACGCTTTGCTTCCGGACGCGTCGCGATCACGTCGAGCCAGAGGCTTGCCCAGACGTGGGCGCAGTCGGCCGAAGGCAGCTCGGTCTGGCGTGTTCTGAGTCGCCGCGCCAGAACGCAGGGCATTGCCCGAATCACCGCGAAGGGCAGGCGATTCGACGCGACGAACCACAGCGAGGCCGATCAGTTCGTCCGGGAGCTGATGCTTCGCGGCGTCGAACCGTCAGAACTCGTCGCGAATCTCGTCGAGGTGCGTGAGAACCTGTTCGCACCCAGCGACGCACGGATCGATCCGCGGTCGAGCGTGTATCACCAGATTTGGCTGGGCCGCGGGCACTCGGTCGCGTCGGAGAACGTGCTCATCGGGCCGATCGTGCTGTGGGATCTGCCCGAGTGGCACGGAAAGCCACCGCTTCCGATGCGGGATCGTCCGCGACGACGCGTCGCGGGCCCGCTCAACGCGTCGTTCAATCGCAAGCGTCGCTCGATCTACCACTATGTGAAGCGGTGCATCGACGCAGTCGGCGCGGTGATCGGGCTCGCGATCACGCTGCCGTTCTACCCGCTGATCATGCTGGCGATCTGGCTGGACGACGGCTCGCCCTTCTTCTTCAGCCATCGCCGCCAGGGCCTGGATGGCAAGCCGTTCTGGTGCCACAAGTTCCGGACGATGTGCAAGGACGCCGACGCCATCAAGCAGCGGATTCAGGAAGAGAACGAGTCGGACGGCCCGCAGTTCCACATGGCTTTCGACCCGCGGCTGACGCGTGTCGGCCGGTTCCTCCGGGCCATCGACGCCGACGAGTGGCCGCAGCTGTTCAACGTGCTGCTCGGCGAGATGTCGTTCGTCGGACCAAGGCCAAGCCCCGCAGAGGAGAACCGGTGCTGTCCGGTCTGGCGTGACGCTCGCCTCTCGGTGCGACCTGGCATCACGGGTCTCTGGCAGATCCGTCGCACCCGCGAGGAAGGGCTCGACTTCCAGGAGTGGATTCGCTTCGACCTCGAATATGCGAAGAAGATCGGCCCGCTCACGGACCTGAGGATTCTGATCGAGACGTTCTTCCTGACGAACAAGAAGGTCCTCATGACCGCTGCGAGTCTTCCCGCGAAGGTTGTTCGCCGACTAACGCGCAGGAGGGCCGCGGCTTGAGCACGGTCGCGTCGCCACACGTCGTCGTCGCCATCGCGGCCTACAACGCCGGGCCCTACCTCGTGCCCGCGATACGCAGCGCGTTGGAGCAGACCTACCACCGATTCAGCGTCGTGGTCGTCGACGACGGGGGGACGGACGGCTCCGTCGACGAGGCGATGCAGCAGCTCTCCGACCCGCGGCTTCGCGTCATTCGCCAGGAGAACGCCGGCAAGTCGGCAGCGCTCAACCGCGTGCTCGACGAGGCGGACGGCGACTTCCTCTGCATCCTCGACTCCGACGACATCGCTCACCCGGAACGGCTCGCACGTCTCGTCGAAGAGGTTCGCCGTCATCCGGATGTCGGGGGCGTGATGAGCGGGTTCGAGCTAATCCTGAACGACGGGCCGGCCGTCGCTCCGCTCTCTGAAGCCAAGGACGAAGCGCGTTGCGCCCGCGACGTCGAGCACTATCGCATGCCAAGTCACGACCCGACGTTGATGGTCCGCATGGACCTGGCCAAGCGGCTGCGGTTCGATCCGGAGCTCCAGGTCGGCCAGGGCTACGACTTCATCCTGCGACTCGGCGAGCAGTGGCCGATTCGCGTCGTGCCCGACGTGCTCTACGGCTACCGCGTCCGCAGCGGATCGGCGACGCGGTCCAACGTCGTCAAACGCGTCGGCCTGCAGCACGATGTCGCCCGACGCGCTGCCATCCGTCGTGGCCTGGTCGCGACGGAGGAAATCCCGGTCGTCGAGCTCGACGAGAAGAAGCTGAGCAATCGCCGGCGGGATAACAACCTCGCCAATCACTTCACCGCCAGCGTCCGGCAACTCCGCTTCGCCGGTCGATCGATTGCGGCGATTCGGACGGCGCTGCGGTGCATTCGACTCCAGCCGCGCGACCCGCTGTACTACCGCCCGTTCGTTCTGGCCGCCCTGCCGCTGCCGTTGCTCCGGAGGGTCGTTCGCCAGCGTTGAGCCGTGCCTCGACCGACAAACCCATCATGGAAGAAGGCGCCGAAGCCATCCGGAACATGACGACGCTCCACCCGCTCGGGTTGGCGGCGGTCGTGGTGGCGGGCGTGTCGATGCTGCTGGTTGACCGGCGCTACGTGCTCTGGCCAGTCATCGCGATCGTCTGCTTCGTCGCGAGCGCGCAGCGTGTCGTCATCTTTGGTGCCGACTTCACGTTCCTGCGGCTCATGGTCATGTGCGGGCTGATTCGGGCGTTGGCGTTCGAGCCGTGGCACAGGCCCAAGTGGAACCGGCTCGACATCATCGTCCTCCTCTGGGCGGCGGTCGCGTTCAGTTTTCCGCTGGTTCGCCTTGTGACGGGCGGCGGAGGCGATTTGATGAGCTCAGCGGTCTACCGGGCTGGTCAGACGTTCGACGCGGTCGGCATGTACTTCGTCTTCCGACTGCTGGTCCGCAGCTGGGACGATGCGTTGTCGGCCATCAAGGGTCTCACGCTGGCACTGATCGTGATGGCGCCGTTCTTCATCGCGGAGTGGCTGACGCGATTCAACGCCTTTTCCATCTTCGGCGGCGTGCCGGAGATGACGATGATTCGCAACGATCGCTTGCGGTGTCAGGGCGCGTTCTCGCACCCGATTCTGGCCGGTTGTTTTGCTGCCAGTGCCCTGCCGTTGATTGCGGTGCAGTGGTGGGTCGGCGGATCGTCGCGGACGACGACGGTCATTGGCAGCTTGGCGTGTCTGGTCGTGGTCGTCGCGTGCGCGTCGTCGACGCCGGTGCTGGCGGTGCTGGCGGGCGTTCCGGCCTTTGGAATGTGGTGGTTCCGTCACCATGCGGCGTGGATTCGCTGGTCGATCTACGGCGGTCTCGTCGCGCTTCACATCGTGATGAACGCGCCGGTGTGGCACCTCATCTCGCGGGTCAGCGTCGTCGCCGGTGGCAGCTCATGGCACCGATACGCCCTGGTCGACGGGGCGATCACGCACTGGCACGAGTGGTGGCTCATCGGAACCCGCGTCGGTAGTGCCCACTGGGGCCACTTCACGCAAGACGTCACCAACATGTACATCGTGCAGGGTCTCAGCGGCGGGCTTCTGCAGCTGTTGCTGTTCCTCACGCTCATCGGCTTCGCCTTTGGACGCGTCGGCCGACTCTGGCGCGGCGCGACGGATCGCCGGCACGAATATCTCGCCTGGGCGTTGGGTGTTGCACTGTGGATGCACGCCGTGAATCACTTCGGCGTTGCGTACTTCGGGCAGGTGTGGATGGGTTGGTACTTCGTCCTCGCGATGCTCGGCGCGCTGCCACCCGTGGTTGCGACTTGGAAGACGAGCGTTCAGAGCGCATCTTCTGCGGCGTCCGATCCGCCCCGGCTCGTTCCGACGCCCGCGACATGACCGCCTCGACCACACAAGCCGACGCCCTGCACGTCGCCTTCGGCTGTGACGTGGGCTACCTCATTGGTGCCGCCGCGGCAGTGCAGTCGCTGCTGTCGCGTCACGAGGACCGCGTCCATCTGCACTTGCTGGCCAGCCCCGAAGTCGGCGACGAGGTGCGCGACTACTTCGATGGACGGTGCCGCACGTACGGCGCGACGTTGCACTGGCACGTCGTCGACCGGGAGCTCCCTGGCAAGAAGCAGTCGCACCTGTTCCGCCTGCTCATCGCGGAACTCATCGATCCGGAGATCGATCGGATCCTGTACCTCGACAGCGACCTGGTCGTGCTGGATGACCTGTCGCCGATCTTCGAGCTCGACACCGGCGACGCGGTCTGTGCGGCAGCGCTCGACTACCTGTTCCCGACGATGGGCCTCGCCGACAACGGCAACCCGAAACGGAGCGCGGCAGGTTTCGTCGGCGACGAGCCATACGTCAACACCGGCGTCCTGCTCGTGCGCCCGCAGAAGTGGCGAGAGCGGAACGTCACCGAGCGAGCCTTGGCCGTTTTCGACGAGCACAAGGACTACCTGAACATGGTCGACCAGGACGCGCTCAACCTGCTCCTGAAAGGTGACCTGCACGTCCTGGACGCCCGCTGGAACCTGCAGCTCTACAGCCTTCGCCGACCCCCGGCGCATCTTACCAGCGGGCGTCGCCTGCTCGACGATCTCGTCGCTGCTGCCGAAAACCCGGCGATCGCGCATTTCACCGGCAAGGCCAAGCCGTGGAACGGGCAGGACCTGCGCAATCCGTTCCGCCCCGCCTTCCACGAAGCGCTGCTCGCCGCCGACTTCCTCGACGATGCCGAGGCCCGGCAGCAGCGCAAGCTCCGCACGAAGCATCGCCTGCTCAAGCCGATCAACCTGATCAAGCCCTGGCGTCAGTCGCCCACCGCCGCCGCATGACCGACTCGACCGACCATTCCGTTGCCGACTCGTTCGACCTGGTCCTCGGGTGCGACGACCGGTTCTCCATCGGCCTGGGCGTCATGCTCTACAGCGTGCTCAAGCACCTGCAGCCCGGCATGCCGGCACGCGTCTTCATTCTCGACGACGGCATCAGCCCGGAGAACCGCGAGCGGATCGAACGCATCGCCGCTCCGCGCGTCGCGGACGGTTGCGTCTGGCTCAAACCGCAGCTGCCCGAAGGCGACCATCTCAAGGGCAAGGGGAAGATCAGCAAGGCGACGTACTCGCGGATCCTGATTCCGCACCTCCTGCCAGCCGACGTCAAACGGGCCGTCTTCGTCGACGTCGACATGCTCTGCTGCAGGGACCTCGGCACGTTGGCGACGATGCCGCTTGACGGCAACGCGCTCCTGGCCGTCCAGGACTACCGCTACCCGACGCTGCGTCACACACTGCCCAAGCAGGAGGTCCTCGACCGCCTCGAACGCGACGGCGACGCGCCCTACTTCAACGGCGGCTTCCTCGTCTTCGACATGGAATCGTGGCGCCAAGACGACCTGCCCGATCAGGTCTTCAAAGCCCTTCACGACGTCCGCGACGACACCTTCTTCGTCAACCAGGATGGCCTGAACATCGCACTCCAGGGCAAGTGGAAGCAGCTCGCCCCGTCGTACAACGTGCAGGAGAACACGCTGCGTCGGCCCGAGAAGCTGCCGGATCATCCGTACACGCAGCAGTTGATTCGCGACACGAGCCGCCTGCTCTCTGAGCCGGGCGTCTACCACTACACCGGCCACAGCAAGCCCTGGACGGATGCTGTCACTGGCAAGTTGCGTGGGCGATGGGCGAGCTTTCTCGCGGAGAGCGACTACTTCAGCACGGGCGAGCTGTACGCCTTCCGCGCCGGCTGGGCGTCGCGTGTGGCCAAGCGTGTTCTGAGCCACGGACCCGCGGCCGTCGGCAAGAAGCTCCGTCGTGCCGGCTAGCACGCCCGCCATGCACGTCGTTCCCGTCATCTACGAGACGCGTCCGTCCGACATGGTGGGCGTCAAGCTGCTGCTGCTGAGTCTCCGCCGGCATCATCCAGACCTTCGGCCGGTGGTCATCCTGCCGAACGTCACCGACGTCGAGTCGGCCTGGCTGGCCGAGCACACCGACGCGACGCTGCGGAACGATCTGGCGAGCGAGCTGTCAACGTGGAACGTCAAGCCCGACGTCCTGGGCCGACTCGTCGACGAGCAGCCGGACGAGACGTTTCTCTGGATCGACAGCGACATCGTGCTGCACAAGCCGATGCCGCCGGTCGTGTTTGAAGGGTCGCCGGACGATTTCGTCGTGGCCGAGGAGTATCGCCTCGCCCGGCAGCCCGGAACGAAGGTCCGCACCCGGCAGTGGGGCTACCAGGAGGCCCGTCGCCTGAATTGCACCGTCAACTCGTGCATCCTCCGGCTGACCAAGACCCACAAGCCGCTGCTCGCCGAGTGGATGCGACTGACGTCGCTGCCCGAGTATCAGTCGGTGCAGAAACAGGACTGGCGCACCCGGCCGCTGCACATGGTCGGCGGGCAGGACATCCTCACCGGCTTGCTCGGCTCGAAGGAGTTTGCACACATCCACCTCCGCTGGGTCCGACGCGGACGCGACATCGCCCAGTGCTACGAGTCGCGCGGCTACCCGGCGAACGAGCGGCTGGCCAACCTCTTCCGCGGTCTGCCGCCGTTCGTGCATGCCCAGGGCGAAAAGCCGTGGCGTGAGCACCGATCGGCCCTCAGCATGGACGTCGCACCGCTGAAGTACGTCGCCCGCGACTACCCGGAGGCGCTTGGTGTTGCTGAGGGTGAGCTGGACGGCTGGACCGATCCGCTCACGCCGACGGGACGACTCGTCGACCGTTTGTTGTTGGGCAATCCGAACCTCGTCGGCCTTCCGTCCACGGTGGCGGGCGAGGCGAAGTGGCTGCTCAAACGCACGGCTGCCGTGCTGTCGGGCGCAACCCGGCGGGAAGTCGGCCCGCCTCGCAGCGAGCCACCCGCGTGAGAACGGCTCACGCCGTTTCGAGCTTCGCCTGGACGGCTTTGAGCTGGCCGGCGAACTCTTCGTCGGTGTCGAGCAGATTCGTGATCGTGCGGACCGCGTGCAGGACGGTCGTGTGGTCGCGCCCGCCGAAGTGGCCGCCGATTTCTTCGAGGCTGAAGTTCGTGTTCTTGCGCGCCAGATACATGCTCAGCTGCCTGGGCAGGACGATGCTGCGCGGGCGACGCTTGCCCTGCAGGTCGCCGACCTTCACGCCGAAGTACTCGCACACGGCCTCCATGATCGCGTCGATCGTGAGTCGCTTGGACCGCACGGGCGACGTCGCCTCGCCCAGAGCCGACTTGGCCAGATCGAGCGTGATCGGCTTGGCGTCGACTCGGCCGTTGGCATCGACGGCGTCGTCCTTGCCGGGCAGTTGGCTCAGGCCCTGGAGTTTGGTCAGGACGCCTTCGAGTTCCCGCGTGTTGGCTTCGACGTGCGACGCGACGTAGTCGAGCACCTCGTCTTCGATCGTCAGGCCACGCAGACGGGCCTTGCTGCGGAGGATCGCGACGCGTGTCTCGAAGCAAGGCTTCTCCAGCGGCGCGACCAGGCCCCAGTTGAATCGGCTGACGAGGCGCTCTTCGAGCTCCGGAACTTCCCCGGGCGGCGCGTCGGCGGAGAGGACGATCTGCTTCTGCTGCTGGTACAGCGTGTTGAACGTGTGGAAGAACTCTTCCTGCGTCCGCTCACGCCCCTTGAGGAAGTGGATGTCGTCGATGACCAGCACATCCGCCGACCGATAGCGGAAGCGGAAGTTGTTCATGTCACCTGACTCGACGGCGTTCATGAACTGGTTGATGAACGCGTCGCACGACAGGTAGAGGATCTTGAGATCCGGTCGCTTGTCGAGAAGCCGCTGACAGATCGCCTGAAGCAGGTGCGTCTTGCCGAGCCCGACACCGCCGTGGAGGAAGAGCGGGTTGTACGCCCGTCCGGGCTGATCCGCGACGGCCACTGACGCTGCGTGGGCGAGGCGATTGTCTGGGCCGGTGATGAACTGCTCGAAGACGTAGTCGGGCGTCAGGGAGACGCCCTGCCCGTCACTGGCCTGGCCGAGATATCCGCCAAAGCCGTCGATGAAGCCGCCTGCCCGGACCTTGGGGCAGTGGAACAGGACGACGTTGAGCCGGTTCGTGACGGCCTGGACGGCCGCGTTGAACGCCTGCTGGCACGGGCCGGTGAGAAAGTCGAGCTGGCCGACGCTTTGGCAGGTGACGTGGATGACGCCGTTGTCGAGCTGTCGTGCGACGAGCTGTTCGAACCAGGTTCGGTTGAGCGTCGGATTGGTGAGCCGGACGTGGTTGAGGATTCGGTTCCAGACGGCCGGGTCCAGCCTCGGGGGTAAGGGTCCGCCGACGTTGGCGGGGTCGAAGTTTCCGGGGTTGGGGCTGGCAGGTAATGCGGTCATCGAGTGGCTCGCAAAGCGCCTTGGTTGGATGTCGTGTCGGCTCGTGCGTCGACAGTCCTTGTCGTCGCCCGTCGCCGATGGCCGGTCGGCGGTGCCATGTTTCGAGCGTCTGGCAGTGCGGCTCGAAGAGACGAGACGTCAACGCCGACCGGTGCGAAAAACACCGGAAAACGCCCAGCTATGCGCCATGCGGCGCTCTCCTGTCGGGTCCCGAACCGGGTCCCTCTCAACAACGCCGATGGCCACCGGCGTCGCGTCTCGCGGCGAGTGCCGCAGGGGCTGAAGATAGTGCAGTCGAGCGCTGCATCAACCCGGATGCTGCTGCTCCTTCCGGCACAACCCGATCAAGCCCGCATGCCGACAACGGACCGGCGAACTTTCAGTCGCGGCAAAATGTTACCGTTGCGCATCCATCGCCTGGACGACGACGAGGCTCATCCCGATTTGCCCAGACGCTCCACGACTTGCTGCAAGTCTTCCCACACCGCGCGACGATTCGCAGGCGTGTAGCTGCGGAGCAAATAGGCCGGGTGATACGTCGGCATCACGTCGATCCCTCGAAATGTGTGCCATCGTCCACGGAGCTTCCCCATCGATTGCTGCACGCCCAGGATGTGCTTCGTCGCGGGCAGGCCGAGCGTGACGATGACCTTCGGGCGGATGAGTTCGAGCTGGCGATGCAGGTACGGCGTGCAAGCGGCGATCTCGCCGGCAACGGGCGTCCGGTTGCCCGGCGGACGGCACTTGACGACGTTGGCGATGTAGACGTCGGCCCGGCCGAAGCCCATCGCCTTGATCATCTCGTCGAGCTTCTGACCCGCCCTGCCGACGAAGGGCCTGCCCGAGAGATCTTCGTTCTCACCCGGGCCTTCGCCGACGAACATGAGATTTGCCTCGGGATCGCCCTCGCCGAACACGGTGTGCGTGCGATTCTCGCTGAGCGCACACTTCGTGCAGCCGCGGACCTCGTCGTCGTCGAGTTTGACCAGAAGCTCGATCCGCTTCTGCCTCGGCAGCGGCGGGTCCGTGAACGGCGTGTAAGTGGTCTCGGCAGCTGACGTCGAGGCTTTCACAGGGTTGCCGAAAAGGTCGGTGGCGGGAGCGACGGGCTTGGCCCGCGGAGCGGGTTTCGCAGGCGCGGCGGCGGGCGTCGGCGTAGCTGCTGGCGTCGGAGGTCGCGGCTTCGGCTGCGAGCGAGGCTTTCGCAGGATCGCCGGGTCGATCGGCAACGCCTCGACCCCGAACGCCCGCTCCGCCATCAGAGCATTGCGCAGGCGGGCTCGAAGGACGGCCGAATCGCTCATGCGGGACCGTAGACCGTCGCCTCCGCGAGGCACCCGCGCCGACCGATCCGTCATCCTGAGCGAGCGCAGCGAGTTGAAGGACCTCGCTTGGGCTCCGGAGCGCCAACGGGCGAGGTCCCTCGGCTGCGTTCGGGATGACGGTTCAAGCCGCTAAGCTCGACGCATGAGCCTTGCCAAAGAGACCCAAGCCGAGTTCGCCCCGCCGTCGCCACTTCCGCCTCGGTCGGAGATCTTGCAGAGCCCGATCAAGCACTTCGACATGACGGCCGTCGACGTCCGTCCGGTCGTCGAGCAGATGGCGAGCACGGCCTTTTCGGGTCGCGATCTCGCACGGGCCGCACGCATTTTCGACGCGATGACCGGCGACCACGAGTGCGCCGCCATCCTCACCCTCGCCGGCAGCCTCATCTCGGCCGGCATGAAGCACGTCATCGTCGACATGCTCGAGGCGAACATGATCGACGCAGTCGTCTCCACGGGCGCGAACATCGTCGACCAGGACTTTTTCGAGGCGCTGGGCTTCAAGCACTACATCGCAGACGACCGGTACAAGAGCGGCGTTTGGGACGACCAGCTCCGCGAGCTGATGATCGACCGCATTTACGACACGTTCATCGACGAGGAAGAGCTCCGCGTCTGCGACGATCTGTGCGGCGAGATCTGCGATCGCCTCGAGCCCCGGCCGCACTCGTCACGCGAGTACATGGGCGTCCTCGGCAAGCACCTCGACGAGGTCGGCGTCAAAGGCGATGGCAAGTCGATTCTGCACACGGCGTACAAGAAAGGCGTGCCGATCTTCCTCCCCGCCGCCGCGGATTGCTCGGCCGGCTTCGGGATGATCCAGCACCAGATGCGTCGCATGAAGGCCGGCGAGAGCACGATGTTCAGCATCGATGCCGTCCGCGACTTCTACGAGCTGTGCCTCGTCAAAGACAAGAACCCCAGCACCGGCCTGTTCATGATCGGCGGCGGCGTGCCCAAGAACTACGCCCAGGACATCGCCGTCGCGGCCGACATCTTCGGCAAAGAGCCGACGATGCACAAGTACGCGGTCCAGATCACCGTCGCCGACGTTCGGGACGGTGCGCTCAGCTCGTCGACGCTGAAAGAGGCGTGCTCCTGGGGGAAAGTCGACGTTGCTGAGGAGCAGATGGTCTTCAGCGAGGCGACCGTCGCGATGCCGCTGATCGCGGGCTACGCGTGGCACAACCGCAAGTGGGAACGCCGGCCCGAGAAGCGACTGGTCGACGTGATCGAGTCCGAAACACCGACAGAGCAAGCAGTCGCTTGAAGACGCTACGTCGACCCCCACCTCCGTCATCCTGAGCGAGCGAAGCGAGTCGAAGGACCTCGCGTTCGTCGGTGCAAGTCCAGGCGAGGTCCCTCGACTGCGCTCGGGATGACGGAGAAGACTCCGTCGCGGTCTCGTAGCGGTTTGGCGCAGCGGGCGGTGTCGCGTACCTTGACGTGCCGTCCACGCGGAGGTCGCCAGGGCCGGCGCGAGGTGTTGTGACAGAAGTCGATTCAGTTTCGCCCAGCGTCGACGGCATCGAACGAGTCGCCAAGCGGCTCAAGTCTGTGCGTTCGCGCCACCGCAAAGGCCGACATGCCGAGGCGCACGAGGCCAAGCCGCAGGACGAAAAACGCCGCCGAGGTGTGAAAAAGCGGCTTTTCGCCGACGACCGCGTCCCGTCGAAGGACGCCGAGCTCGTCGACGATGCCGACGGCCTGGCGGAAGTCCTTGCCCACCTGCGCGGCGACGACATCGGCTCGCCACGCCGATTCGCGTACGACACCGAGTTCATCGGCGAGACCAGTTACCACCCGAAGCTCTGCCTGCTCCAGGTCGGCACGTGCGAGAAGGTGTACCTCGTCGACCCGCTGGCGGAAATGGACACCGGGCCGCTGTTGGCGTTGCTGGTCGACCCGTCGATCCAGAAGATCGTCCACGCCGGTGAGCAGGACCTCGAGCCCGTCGCACGTCTGACGGGCAAGGTGCCGGCCAACGTGATCGACACGCAGATCGCCGCCGCGTTCTGCGGGCTGCCCTACCCGGCAAGCCTGGCAAAGCTTGTCGAGCACGTCTCGTCCTGCTTCATGGACGACCTCGGATCGCCCGGCGGCGGGCTCAAGCTGGGCAAGGGGTACACCTTCACGCAGTGGGACGCCCGTCCACTCTCCAGCAAACAGCTCGCATATGCCGCTGACGACGTGCGGTATCTGCCGATCGTGCTGGACTGGATCGAGGGGCAGCTCGACGCGAGCGAGGAGCGCAAGAGGTGGATGCGTGCCGAGTGCGACCTGCGATGCCAGAAGGCCGCTGATGAGGCGGATGCCGACCCGTGGGAGCGTCTCCGCGGCTACGGCGGCATCGACGACAACGGCCGCCCGATCCTGCGTGCACTGGCACGCTGGCGCGACTCGGCCGCCCGCGAGGCCGACCTCCCGCCGCGGGCCTTGGTGCGTGACGACGTGCTGGTCTACCTCGCCAAAAACCCGCCGAAACCAGGGAACAAGCAGCGAATTGGCGAGATCCGCCACATGCCCAAACCCGTGGCCGAGCAGTTCGGCGATGCGATCATGGCAGCGATCGACGCTGGCCGCGACCAGAAGGACGACGCCACGCCGGACCATCAGCCGTACGAGCCATCGCTGGCGGACAAGTTTGCGGCCGATGCTGCGTGGGCCAAGCTGCAGAGCCTCGCCTACGACCGTGGCCTGGACCCGAACCTCGTCGCCAGCCGACGCGACGTCGAAGGCCTGCTCCGTCGCCACGCAGAGGACCGCGTCCGTGACGACGAACTCCTCCTCACCGGCTGGCGCGGCGAAGCCGTCGGGCAGGCCTGGGCTGCAGCAGTGCTTTCGAGCAGCTGACGCAACGCCCCTCCGTCATCCTGAGCGAGCGCAGCGAGTCGAAGGACCTCGCCTGACTTCGACGGCAGAATCAGACGTGGTCCCTCGGCTGCGCTCGGGATGACGGATCGGAACGGAAAACCGTCAGCGACACCGTCCCGGCTGCAACAACCGCAACGCTCAGCATCGTCCAGATCGCGAGGTTGAACCCCGCCGCCTGCTCCTGAGCAGCAACGGCTTGGGCGTCCGTCGGCGTCGCGACCGAGTCCCGGCACGTCGGGCACGCCGACGCCGAACCGGCCATCACCAGCACCGTGATCACGCAGCCGGCAAGGCGGGCAAGACGACCATCGCGGGCAGAGCGTGGTAGAGCAGGACGTAGATCATCACGCCCGTCACGCTCACGTAGAGCCAAATCCAATAAGCCGGCCGGCTGTAGACCTTGTGGCGTTCCCATCGCTTTTTGTAAATCTGCCACAGCGCCGCGGCGATCAGCGGCAGCATGACGATCGCGGCGATCACGTGCACCGCCAGGAAGATCCAGTAGCTGTACTTCACCCACGCCGGCAGCTCGCCGATGACGTCGAGACTCCGGCTGCCGTAGGTTGCGTTGCTGTAGAGATAACATGCCAAAAACGCGGAAGAAACGACCAAAGCCGCGCCGATCAGGTAGCCGTGCCGACGCCAGTTCTTGCGGCGGATCTGCACGTAGGCCGCGATCAGCAGAACCGTGCTGACGGCGTTGAGGCACGAGTTCAACAGCGCGAAAAACTCCTTGCCGTCCACAGCTACCGCCCTCCCGCGGCCACGAGCCGGCGGGCGTCGGCGGCGAGCTCGGTCATGGCCAACGGATTCGAATTGCCGTACACGCCACGCACCACGCCGTCCGCGTCGATCAGCAGAAACTGCGTCGAATGCCCCCAATCTTCCCCGACGGCCAGGCGATTCTGACGCGCGAACTCCGACATGCCCTCTCGCGTCCCTCCCGTCAGCAGGTGCCATCGATCGCCCGGCTGATCGCCTGTAACAGCCTCTACGAACTGGCTCATCGACTCGGCCGTGTCGCGATCCGGATCGACGCTGAAGCTCACGAACTGGACCTCTTCGTCGGGGATGGCCGACTGCAGGTCGTTCATCTTGTCGACCATCACCGGGCACGCACCCGTCGGGCAATTGACCAGGAAGATGAAGCCGACCCACGGCTTACCATCCACGTTTTCACTGGAAAACGGCTCATCTCGATGGCTCACGAGGTCGAACTCGGCGAACTCGAAGAGCCGCGGAAGCTCGTCGGACGGTGCAACGGCGGGTGCTTCGGGCTCGCTGTCTCCCGTGAGCGTCGTCGCAGCGACGTACCCGCCGATGCACGCGACGGCCAGGGCCCACATGCCGACCATGAGGATGCGTGAAGGCTTCACTTATGACTCTACGTCTGCACGCACGGGGCGGTTGGCGACCACGCACGCTGCGGCAAAGAGCCCCACGGCCGTCACCAGCGTCACCAGCCCGCAGACCCACAGCGGCGCGACCGCCTCGCCACCCAGGCCGGACCGCAGACCCGACAGGCCGTAGGACAGCGGATTCGCCTGGGCGATCCAGCGGATCGGAGCGAAACCGACCGAATTCAAGGGAAACACTGCACCCGAGAGGAACCAGAGCGGCATCAGCAGCAGGTTCATCGCGACGTGATACCCCTGTGTGCTCGTCATCGGCCAAGCCAGCATCATGCCCAGGGCGACCAGCGCGAAGCTCAGCCCGACGCAGAATCCGGCAGCGATGATGAAACCCGTGAACGTCAGCTCGATCCCTGCCAGCGGCGCGACGAGCAGCAGCAGAATCGCCTGGGCCGAGGCGAGCGACGCTCCGCCCAACGTCTTGCCCAGCACCACGCCCCAGCGTGGGACGGGCGCGGCAAGCACGCCTTGCATGAAGCCCTCGCGCCGGTCCTCAATGAGCGTGATGGTCGCGAAGATCGCCGTGAACAGGACGATCATCAGCAACATTCCCGGGAAAAAGTACTCCAAGTAGGGCTCGCCGGTGGGCCCGGTGAAGCTGCTCCCCATCCCGCCGCCGAGGAGCAGCCAGAAGAGCACGGGCGTCAGGATCGCCCCGACGACGCGGTTCCGCTGACGCAGGAACCGCACCCACTCGCGCTGTGCGAGCGCGACGGCCGGACCAGCGACGCCGGATGTTGCAGCTTTTCCCTCAATTTCAGCCGCTTCTGCAGGCCGGCTGGCGAGCGGGATGGCGTTGGCGGCCGAGTCCAAGGTCGTCGGAAGGTAGCAGGTGCGGCGGCTCAGGGGACGGCGGGGACGACGTCGATGTAGACCGGCACGTGGTCGCTGGCGACGCGGACCCACGTGTTGTCGAAGACATCCGTGTTTTTCACCAGTTTCGCGCCCGCCTGATCGGCGACGATGTGATCGATGAAGGAGCGGAACCGGTCACGCCAGTAGCCGCTGTAGGTGATGACGCCCTGCATAGCGAGGTCCCGCGTGACGATGACGAAGTCGTCGGCCGCGTCCCGATTGTGCAGGCCGGCTAAGGCCGCCATGACGTCGCCGCCCGCCGGCAGCTCGTACTCCTGGAAGCCGATCTCGTCGTTCATGTCGCCCAGCAGGAAGACCGGTGCCTCCTTCGCAAGCTCGACCATCAACGCATGCGTCATCGTCGCCTCCGCCATCCGCCACTGCGTGACCTCTATGCTGTTGCCCCCCTTGGACTTCTGGTGCGTCGTGCCCACCCAGAACCGATCGCCGTCGGGCGTCTCGACCAGCACGAAGGCCGGTCCGCGACCGAAGAGGCGATCGCTCCGCGGGTTGAGGTCCCGCGTGTCCGGGACGAGATGCAAATCGTTGTTGGTCTTAATGATGCGGAAGCCGTCACGCATCAGAAGCTGCAGCATCTGCCCCCGGCCGCTGTTGCCAGGGAAGACGACGCGTGTCGGATACGTCTGGCCGACCTCTTCCCACTCCTGGGCGAAGTGGTCCAGCTCCTCCTGGCTGCACCCTTCCTGCGTCAGAAGAATGTCCGGAGCAAAGTCCGGATCGAGCAGCACGACGGCCACTTCCCAGTTGTCCTCCATGTTCTGAAACCGCTCCTGCCGACGCTGCTCGCGGCCTTCCTCCGTCGCCGGCTCCGGTAAGTCCTTGTCCCTAAACGCCTGGAAGTGATCGTTCCAGTTCTCGATGTTCCACGTGGCGATGCGGATCGTGCCCTCGGCAGGAGGACCGGCCGTGACCGCAGAGGTGACGAACAGACTGAGGAGCGTGACGAGGAGGGTTCGCACGGCCGACTCTATTGCCCACGCCGGCGGTTCGTCCGATGATGCCCCGATGCCTTCGCGACTCGCCGCCGTTGTCATGACCTTGCTGCTGGCCGCTCCCGTTGCGGCGTGGCAGGATCTTGTGGTGCACATCGACGACTTCGCCGACGGTACCGCGGCCGGGGTCGAGGCGGGCGACGTCGTCACCCTGGCCGGCGACGGCACGGGCGGTTTTCCCAGGCGTGGTGCTTGGACATCGCCAGTGACGGCCGCGGACCCGGCGGCGATCGAGATTCTCCCGAGTTGGTCCGTCCAAACACCGCCGGGAACCGGAGTTCGTCTGGACCTTCGCGTGCGGCTCGCCGAGACGGATGAGTGGTCGCCCTGGTTGGACATGGGATACTGGGGCGAGGTCCCGCCGCCCGCGACGGCCGAGTCTTTTGAAGGCGGCGACGTCTCGGTCGACATCCTCGAGCTCGACCGCCCCGCCGACGCGTGGCAGATTCGTGCGACGCTCGTCGCCTACGACCTGTCGAGTTCGCCGACGCTCCAGCGGATCAGCGTCGCGCTCCGCGGCGGCGAACCACCCGTCGACCACGGCACCGCCGATTGGTCGGGCGATCTGGACGTGCCCTTCCTCCACCAGGGCTCGGCCGGCGATCTGATCGGCGGGAGCATCTGCAGCCCGACGAGCGTTGCGATGGCCCTCGCTCACTTCGGCATCGATGTCGACCTCGTCACCCACGCGGCCGAGACCTACGACCGCGAGCACGGCATCTTCGGCAACTGGAACCGCGCCGTCGCCCGCGCCAACGAACTCGGGGCCGAGGCGCACCTCGAGTTCTTCGACGACTGGCAAAGCCTCGCCGACCACCTGAAGGCCGGCCGAGTCGTCGTTGCGAGCATCCGATTCAAGAAAGGCGAGGCCCCGAGTTTCGTGATGAACGCCACCGCCGGTCACCTGATCGTCCTCCGCGGCCTGACGCCCGACGGCAACGTCATCGTCAACGACGGGGCCCACGCTACGGAAGGCGAAAAGGCAATTTATAAGAAATCCGAAATGGAGAAAGCCTGGTTCGACAACGCCGGCGGGGTCGGATATGTGATTGGCGCGTCGTGAGTCGCGTAAAGATCACACACCAATCTCTCATCACGCCTCCGGGTTACCAAACAACAGCTCGATGAACGCCCGGTCGGCCGGGCGGAAGAAGACGTAGACGTGGTCATCTTCCTGCAAAACCGTACCGCCGCGGGCAGGGACGAGGCTTTCGTCGCGGACGATGAGGACGACCGAGGCGTCACCAGGGAACTCGAGTTCGGAGAGCTGTGCCCCCGCGACGGCGACTGAGGGTGCAATGTGGAACGACTCGATATCGCCGTCGAGTTGTTTTCGAGCGTTGATCTCCAGAATGGCCGACGGAGTGGGTTCGCCGGGGAGGTCGAGATTGAGTTTTCTCGTCACAAGGCGAATTGTCGCGCCGGGCACGAGACTGCTGACGACAACGACGAAGAAGACGAGATTGAAGAGCTGATCCGCCCCGTCCACGCCGGCCAGCACGGGGAAGGTCGCCAGGATGATCGGCACGGCTCCGCGCAGGCCCGTCCATCCGACGAAGAGCGTGTGCTTGAGCGAATAGCCCAGCGGCACCAGGCACGCCGCGACCGCCAGTGGCCGGGCCAGGAAGGCCAGCACGATGCCGACTCCAAGCCCCGCCCACGCGACGCCGGGCAGTTTGGAGGCGTCGACCAGCAGCCCGAGCATGAGAAACACGCCGACCTGGGCGAGCCACGCGAGCGCATCGTGCGTCCGCTGCAGGCCGTTGCGGTAAGCCAGCGGCCCGTTGCCGAGCACGAGCCCAGTCGCGAAAACCGCCAGAAAACCGCTGCCTTGGAGCAAAGTCGCCAGCCCGAAGGAAAGCAGTGCCGTCGCGAGCGTCAGCACCGGATAGAGGCCGACGGCACTGATCGGTGCACGCTGCAGCGTGGCCCGGCAGCCGTAGCCGATCGCCAAGCCGACGCCTGCACCGATGACGAGCTGCATCGGCACCAGAAGCAGCAGCGACCACCCGAGCTGGTCGCCCGCCTGGATCGCGGCGATGAGGGCGGTCGTCAGGATGACGGCCATCGGGTCGTTGACGCACGACTCGACCTCGATTGTCGACCCGAGCTTCGGCTCGAGCCTCAAGCCCCCACCACGCAGCACGGCGAAGACCGCGGCTGCGTCGGTCGAGCTGACGACGGCCCCGAGCAGCACCGCCTCGGCCCAGCTCAGGCCGAAGAGCCGCCCGAACGCCGCCACCACGCCGGCGGTGAGCGCCACGCCGATGGTCGCCAGCAGCCCCGCGGGCACGACGACGCGCCGGACCGCGGCGGCCTTGGTGTTGAGCCCGCCGTCGAAGAGGATGAGGATGAGCGCGACGGTGCCGACGCGCATCGCCAGGCCGTAGTCGTCGAACGCGATCCCGCCGACGATGTCGCTCCCGCCGAGCACGCCCAGCAGCAGGAAGAGCAACACGACCGGAATGCCCAGCCGATCGACGGCCCGGCTGAAGAGCACACTGAACGCGACCAGCACGCCGAGCACGCTGAGCAACAGCGCAGTCGTCGTCGGCTCGGTCAGTGCAAGCGGCACGGCGGGCCAGCCTAGCGATCGTCAGGCACGACGAGCTCGACGTCGGGGAAGTATGTGCTGAAGCGTGCGACGTCGCGCGTCAGCAGTCGCAACCCATCGGCCTGAGCATGGCCGCCAATGTAGAAGTCGGCGACGGGGGAGGTGCGTGTGCCGCCACTTGCGCGGTGCTGTGCGAAGGCCTGTCCGGCGAACCAGCCTGACTCGGGAGGTATCGGTAGCATGAGCAGGCCCTCTGGCAGTGCCTGCTCGAGACTCCGGCGGTCATCGAATCCGTACGCGAACTCACCGAAAACGATTGCGTTAATGGCGACTGCTCCGTCCTCTCGTGCCCTAACGACCGCCTCCAACGTCGTGTCGAACCAGGGAGAGTCCCGATGCTGCAGAGCGATCAGGATGTTGGTGTCGAGGAGTGTGCGAACTTCCGACATGGTCAGCTTCTCGTCATTTCCGAGATCTCTTCCCAACTGCCCTTGAAGTTGCCTTGTCCTGCCATTTGCCGGACGAGCCGCTCGGCCGGTGTCAGCTCCGGATCATCGGGTGACTTCGACATCAACCAGTCCGCGAACTCCTCGGCGGTGCCGTGGCGGGGATGCCTCAGTCGCTCGTCCAGGCGATTGAGAAGTCCCCGCTGCTCGTCCCGCGGCAGCGCGTGGATGGCCTCCTCGATTTCGGCAACCGTCGACATGCCTGCATCATAACCGATCCCGCCGCCAACCGTCGCCGCTACGCTGCGTCGTGGCCGTGAAGGAGAAGAAGCTCAGCCCTGCCATGCGGCAGTATCAGGACTTTAAAGACAAGCATCCTGGCTACGTGCTCTTCTTCCGAATGGGCGACTTCTATGAGGTCTTCCACGACGACGCCAAGCTCTGCAGCCGGACGCTCGGCATCACGCTCACCGCCCGGCAGGACAAGGTGCCGATGGCGGGCGTGCCATATCACCAGCTCGACAACTACCTCAAGCGGATGATCGTCGCCGGGCACCGCGTGGCGATTTGTGAGCAGGTCGAAGATGCCAAGCAAGCCAAGGGCCTCGTCAAGCGCGACGTCACGCGGCTGGTGACGCCGGGGACGCTGACCGACGAACCGATGCTCGACAGCAAGGCCGCGTCGTACCTGGCGGCGGTGGCGTTTGGCAGGAAGTCGTGCGGGATCGCCTGGGTCGATCTGTCGACCGGACGTCTCCTTGCCGCCAGCGGCAGCGAACGCGAGATGTTCGACGAAGCAGGCCGGCTCGCCCCGGCGGAAATGCTCGTGCCCGAGTCGTCCAACGGCGACGAACATCCCGCCGCCCGAGAGCTTCGTGGCCGAGGCGTCACGGGCGTGGTCGATCGGCCGGGCTGGCAGTTTTCCGAGAAGCACGGACTCGACGAGTTTCGCCGGTACTGGGGCGTTTCGACGGCTGTCGGATACGGCTTTGCCGACGACGATCCGGCCGTCGCGGCGACGGGTGCGGTGCTGACGTACCTCGAAGAGACGCAGCGTGGCCGGGCCGAGCACGTCCGTCCGCCGGTGCCGCACGAGGCGTCGCAGTACTTGCGGATCGATCCGTCGAGCTGGCGCAACCTGGAGGTCGACCGGACGCTGCGCGGCGGATCGACCGAGGGCTCGCTGCTGGCGGCGGTCGATCGGACGCAGACGCCCATGGGCGGTCGGCTGTTGCGGGAGTGGCTGCGGTCACCACTGACAGATGTCGGACAGATCGAATCGCGTCAAGATGCCGTAGCCGAGCTTCGTGCCAAGACGTCGAAGCTGACGGTGCTGCGCGAGCGACTGTCGAGCGTGTGCGACATCGAGCGGATCGTCGGCAGGCTGGCCGTGAGCCGGGCCGGGCCGCGGGATCTGGCGGCGTTGCGGGACTGCTTGTCTGGCGTGCCAGCGCTCCTGGAGTCGCTGTCGACCGTCCCGGCCGCTGCGGGTGAGCTGCCATCGTTCGCTGACTTTGCGAAGGAGCAATCGGCTTTCTTAACCAAAGCGATCGCGCCCGAACCGCCGGCAAACCTGCGGGACGGCAACGTCATCGCCAAGGGGTTCGACAAGCAGCTCGACGAGCTCCGCACCGTCGGCCGCGATGGTCGGCAGTGGCTGGCGGAGTACCAGGCCGAGCTGTGCGAACAGACCGGCATCCCGAGTCTCAAGATCGGCTACAACCGCGTCTTCGGCTACTACGTCGAAGTCACCAACGCCCACAAGGACAAGGCCCCCGACGCGTGGGCGCGTCGACAGAGCACCAAGAACGCCGAGCGGTTCGTGACCGAAAAGCTCAAGGAGTTTGAGACCAAAGCCGTCGGGGCCGAAGGCGAGGCGGCGGAGCTGGAGCAGGCGCTGTTCGAGCGCGTCCGCAACGACCTCTTGCCGCACGTCGGCATGTTCCAGTCGCTCGCCGCCTCGATGGCCCGGACCGATGTGCTGGCGGGGTTTGCGCAGCTGTCGTTGGAGCGGCACTACGCCCGGCCGACGGTGGACGACTCGCGCGTGCTGGAGCTCGACGACGCCCGGCATCCGGT
The DNA here is from genome assembly GCA_038746835.1 of Planctomycetota bacterium. Lineage (NCBI taxonomy): Bacteria > Pseudomonadati > Planctomycetota > Planctomycetota bacterium. The sequence continues at coordinate 37,132 of JBCDKH010000002.1, forward strand.
GCTGGAGCAGTCGCTCGGCAGCGAGTTCGTCGCTAACCCGATTCGCCTTGCCGAGGCCGACACGCTGCGGCTGATCACCGGGCCGAACATGGCCGGCAAGAGCACGTTCATCCGGCAAGTCGCGCTGATCGTGTTGCTGGCCCAGGTCGGCAGCGACGTGCCGGCCAAGTCGGCGCGGATCGGCGTGTGCGATCGGCTGTTCGTCCGCGTCGGTGCCAGCGATGAACTACACGCCGGCCGAAGCACGTTCATGGTCGAGATGATCGAGTCGGCCAATCTGCTCAACAACGCAACGGATCGGAGCCTGGTCGTCCTGGACGAGGTCGGCCGGGGAACGAGCACGCTCGACGGCCTGAGCCTGGCGTGGGCGATCGCCGAGCACCTGGCGAAGGTCGTCGGCAGCCGGGCGCTGTTCGCGACGCACTATCACGAACTGGTGCGCTTGGCCGACGAGCTTCCCGGCACCGGGAATCTCTCGGCAAGCGTCCGCGAGTGGGACGGCAGCATCGTCTTCACCCACCGCATCGTCGACGGCCCAGCCAGCCAGAGCTACGGCATCCAGGTCGCCAAACTCGCCGGCGTGCCTCGCCCCGTCACCGAACGCGCGGGCGAATTGCTCCAACGCCTCAAGGTCAGCCACGGCGACGACCCCGAGCCACGAAGCGTCCCGGCCAACGGCGTCGACGTCGGCCAAATGTTCCTCTTCGGCGGGGTTCCGCCGGAAGCCGAAGCGGTTGTCGAACAGTTGCGCTCCGTCGACCTCGACGGCATCTCGCCGCGTGAGGCACACGAGCTGGTCACGCGTCTACGCGACCAGCTCGTGAGTTGACGGGCGAGGTCGTTACTGCCGCGTCAGTGTCACGTCGCCTGTGGCATTGAGATCGCCGAGTCCAGAGAAGAAGAGGTTGGCCGTGCCGTTGTTGATCGTGCCGGAGAAGCGGACCGGCAGTTCGATCGTGTTCGACTCTCCAGTGATTACTCCGTCCTCGTCGATGACGGTGGACTGAATCCGAACCGGTACGAGAATCGCGCCCTGCATGCCGTCTTCTGAGACAGCCTGTAGAACAGCGGTCATACCAGATGACGTCAGAACGCTCGTTTCCAAGCGGAACCGGTCGGACGCTACCTGTCCATTCACGCTCAAGTTGAAGAAGCCAGTGTCGTGCCCCGACAGACCGGTCATCGATACGGGAACCGTCGTGAAACCCTGGGCGTTTCTGGAAGCGTCATCAAGGTTGAAGGCGATCGTTCCGCTCCCCGACAAAGCGATGAGCTTCTGTGGGCCGGAGTACACTGAGAGATCGATGACGGTGTCGTACTCGAGGTCGTAGCTGCCAGCCCAGAGGCCGCCGACGGCGAGCGCGTCGTCTGGTGTCGCGATCACGTCTTCGACATCGATGGGCGGCTGGGGCGTTGGGAAGAATGGCGGGAATAAACTGCCATCCGGTCCCGTTGGTGGCACGGGCCCTGGCTCCGGTGTTGGCGGTGTGGGTGTCGGCGTCGGTGGCGGCTCGGGTAGCGGAGTTTGCGGCGTGGGACTCGTCGGCCGCTGCGGTCCGGGTCCGGGCGTCGGTGTCGGCGTTGGCGTCGGGCGTGGACCCGGAATCGGTGGGAACGGACCCTCGAAACCACCGCCAACGCTGCTTTCCCATCGACTGAGATCGTCGAACCACTTCGCCTGCGGCTTGCCGTTGACGTCGAGGTCGGCGTCGGTCAGGCCGACGAAGCCGGCGAGCGCGTCGAACCACTCGTCGGCGACCGACGCCGGCTCGTCGGGCCAGAGGCCCCACACCTTTTCGCCTGCCTTGAACACCCCGGCGATGGCAAGGTCGATCGCAAGCGATGCCCCACCCGTCGCGTCGTAGCTGTCCAAGCCAAGCGCGCGGTCCACCGCCTCGGCGGCCGTGATCAGCACAAAACCCGTCGCGCTCGTTACCGTGGTCACCACTTCGGTGACAGCAACCGTCACACCCGCAGCCGGAGCACCCACGCCCGGCACGAGGAGCTGACCCAATGCCGTGCCATAGCCGACGAAGGTGGCCATGTCGTTGAAGCCGTCAATTTGTTCGAAAACCGTCGGACCGCTCGGCAGGCTCTGAAGGATGTCGCGAATGCCCTCGCGGACGCGGTTGGCCAGGCCTTGCTCGGCATCGTCCGGCAGCGTCGTCTCGTCGTCGGCGATGCTTGTCAGCAAGTCGACGAGGTACGCGTCCATCTGCTCCAACAGCTCCAGCTCGATGTCGATCGGATCGCGTGGCGGCGCGTCGGACGAAGACACCGGGCGAAGGGCCGGCGTGGGCTCGCCGCGCACCACGGCGTCGTCGATGATCTGGACCGTCTCTTCGACCGACTCTCTGGCATCGCGAACCGGTTCGATCACCTCCGACGGAGCGCCGGCGTTCTCAAGCCGATCGATCGTCTCGTCTGCCCGTTCGATCACGTACTCGAAGAACGGCCGCGACACGGAACCTGCTGGTAGGCTGACCGGCTGCGGTGGTGCGAGTTCAAACCGAAGGGTTTCGTACACCCACGTCTGTGAGGCGATGGTGCCGTTGCCTTTCGCTCGCACTTCGATGCGATAGTGAGCATCGCGGCCGATGACCTCGGGCCGCAGCCGGGCGATCGCAGGCACGACTGTCACGAGGTCGCCGCCATCGGTCTGGCGAAATGCGACTTCGGTCTCGGTCGGCCAGTCGTCGATGACGAAGGTCACGACGACGCGTGCCGTCGATTCGCTCGAGAAGCGGGACTGTGCCGCGTCAACTGCGTCTGCGAGTGTCGTTCCGAGCGACCGGAGGAAGCCGCCGCGAATGACGGCCTGCGCGCCGGGTCGGCCGGAGGTCTCGACGCCCAGTCGGAACACATCGGTCGGGTTCTCGACTGTGAGGAGGCGATCGCCTCCCGACGCATCCTGTCGGCCTCCGGAGCTTGTCGAGCGGACGAACGTGTCGGAGCCGGTCTCACCTCGAAGGTCGTCGTTGCCTTCGCTGCCGTCGAGGCGGTCGTCGCCCGGGCCTCCGACGAGTTCGTCGTCGCCGGGACCGCCGTGCAGGTCGTCGTCGCGTTCGCCTCCACGAAGCGTGTCGTTGCCGTCACCGCCCATTGCGACGAGTCGGCCGGACGACAGGCCGCCCTCGTCGTCGCCTCGGATCAGGTCATCGCCGTCGTTGCCCTCGGCATAGGCGTCGCCGGTGCCGCCGATGAGCGTGTCGTGTCCGCCGACGCCGAGGAGGTTGTCGGTGCCTTCGCCGCCGCGGACGATGTCGGGTCCGTCGCCGCCGAACAGTCGGTCATCGTTATGGCCGCCGTCAAGGGCGTCGTCGCCGTCGTGACCCCAGAGCGAATCCCGGCCCCAGCCGCCGTCGAGCGCGTCGTCGCCTGCTTCGCCGCGAAGCTGGTCGTCGCCTGCTGATCCGAAAATCGTGTCGTTGCCGTCGCCGGCGAAGACGATGTCCGGTCCCGATCCGCCGCGGTAGACGTCGTCACCGCTGCCGAGGCGTGCGTCGATCGGCAGGTCGATGCTGGATTCGACGTTGACGGTGTCGTCGCCGTCGCCGGTGCGAATGTTGATGGACGTCACGCCGTCTGCGTCGACGCGGGTGAAGTTGCCGTCGACCTCGAAGACGAGGGTCGTGCCGTCACGGGCGATAGCGACGGTGTCGGCGGTGTCGCCGCCGGTGATCGTCGCCACGCCGGCGTCGACGGCGACTGCGAGCAGGCGTCGCGTCTCCAGTCGCTCGACCAGGGCTTTGGGAAAGGCTGTGGCGAACGCGTTGTCCGGTTGTGATCGACTGGCCATGTCCGCCTTACGTCGACGCGCCGGATTGCTGACGCGTTCTGCTTGTCACGCCGGCCAGTCGCGGAGGACGTGGCCTTCGATGAAGGCGGCGTGGTTTTCTTCGACTTGCTCTAAGTCCGGGCCGTGGAGATCGGCGGCGAGCGCGGCGTCGCGGATGGCATCGGCCTGGGCGGTGAGTGGGTCGTGGCGATCGGGCGGGGCCTTGCGTTTGAGCTGCGTCAGGCCGCGAAGGACGTTGGCGACCAGGCGTGCGTCCTTGAAGCCGTAGCGACGGATCGGGGCGTAGGCACTCTCGACCAGCTCTGGCCAGCCGTACTTCTGCAGCATGACACGGAGCTTGCCGTTTTCGTCGGCCAGGCGATCGACGGGCATCGCGCGGTCGCACGCGCGATAGAGCGCGGCCGTCAGGCGATCGGCGCAGTGGCAGGCGGTGAAGGGGTCGTTGATGCCCGGGCTCATCGCGCGTTGGGCGACTTCGGTGAGCTGATCGATGCAGAAGAAGACGTCGCCGCGGACCGTCCGCCGCTTGTTCACGTGGATGGCTTCGGTGACGCGTTCGCGGAGCAAGTCATCGAGCTTTTCCTGGTCGGCCGACTGCGCGACGACGAGCGGGACCTTCTCCTAGACGTAGTGGCCGGCACCGACGAGCGTCCAGAGCACGACGTCGTACTTCTTGGCGAGCTTGAGGAGGCTGTCGGTCTCGATGTACGCGATGTAGCCGGCTGACTCGGATCGGGCGACGACGACGCGGTCGGCCCTTTCCGGTGCGGGCAGGTACGGCTCGAGCTTGTCGTTTCGCGCATCGCCGCGTTTGGGCGGGAGCATCTCGTCGATCGTGCCGTCGAGTTCGGCCCCGACCGTCTCGATGACGTACGGCGCCCGGATCATCAGGCTCAGGTGGTGGACGAAGTAGATCAGCACGCCCACCGCCACCACGGCCAGACCGATTGAGAGTGTCACGCCGACCTGCGGCACGAAGTCCGCCCCGCTCTCTTCGCCAGCTGATCGAATCGACCGCAAGAGCAGCAGCGGAAAGATGAAGCTCGCCAGGAACGAGCCCATCGAGACCTGGATGCCGCGATCGCTGACGAACGTCCGCAGCAAGCGTGGGCCGAACTGTCCGCTGGTGAGGGCGAGCGTGGCGACGGTGATGCTGAAGACCGTGGCCGTGACGGTGATGCTGCTGCCGGCGATCGACTGAAGGATGCCGCGAGCCCCGGATGGCCCAGCGGACACGGTCAGCGACAGAATCAACGCGTCCCGCGATGCCAGCCACTGGTCGAGGTATGGCACGAGGATGCCCGCCAGACCCGCCACGACGGCCATGATGGTCGGGACGAACCAGAAGCTGTCCCGGAGGCGATCGAGCCACAGCCGGATCGGGCCACGCCCGCCGTCGGTGCCGGGCAGATGATCCGCCAGCAGCGACGGCAAGACCCTGCGGAACAACGGCATCGCCCTCACTTGTACACGGTCGAGGCAGTCTCGCAACCCCACCCTCCGTCATCCCGAGCGCAGCCGAGGGACCTCGCGGTGATTCTGCGACGATGGTCAGGCGAGGTCCTTCGACTCGCTGCGCTCGCTCAGGATGACGGAGGTTGCGGTGAGGGTGTTACCTGCCCACTGCGCGGCGTTTGACACGTTCCTGTGCAGCGGCGGGTGTCATCGCTTTCAGGAAGCTCTCGTTGGTCGGGTGCTGCCCGACGGCCTGGATGAGCGTCTTGAGCGCCGGGATCGGCGGCATGGCGGCGAGGTGTTTGCGGATGTTGATGATCGCGGGCATGTGGTGCGGTGCGATCAGGTTCTCTTCCTTCCGCGTCGCACTGTTGGCCAGCCAGATCGCCGGGAAGACCCGGTCGTTGGCGGCCTTTCGGTCGAGGGTGATCTCCATGTTGCCCGTCCCCTTGAACTCCTCGAAGATCACGTCATCCATCCGGCTGTTGGTCTGGACGAGGGCCGTGGCGATGATGGTGAGGCTGCCGCCGCCTTCGATCTTGCGGGCGGCACCGAAGATCTTCTTCGGGATTTCGAGTGCCCGTGCATCGATGCCGCCGGACATGAGCTTGCCGCTGTTGGTGCCGCGGTTGAACGCCCTGCCGAGCCGCGTCAGCGAGTCCATAAGGACGATGACGTCGCGCCCCGTCTCCGCCAGCCGCTTGAAGCGATCGGAGGCGAGGCTGCAGAGGTCGATGTGCTGTCGGGTGTCGTTGTCGTTGGAGGAGGCGATGACCGTGCCGGGAACGTTGCGCCGCATATCGGTCACTTCCTCGGGCCGCTCGTCGACGAGGAGGAGGTAGAGGTCGGCCTGGGGGTTGTTGGCGTGGATGCCCTTGGCCAGGTTCTGCATGAGCACCGTCTTGCCGGTGCGTGGCGGCGCGACGATGAGCCCGCGTTGCCCCAAGCCGATGGGGGCGATGAGGTCGATGATTCGGCTGGTGACTTCCTTGGGGTCGTGCTCGAGCCTGATCTGCGGGCCGGGGTCGAGGGCGACGGTTTCGTAGATGGGCGTGATCTGCTGCCACAGATCGGGCTTCATGTCCTCGACGAGTTCGACGTCTTTGACCTTGCCGTTCTGCCGCAGCGAGAGTGTCAGCAGATTACCGGGACGGAGGCGATGCTCATCGATGAGCCGCCGGGGGACGACGGGCGACTTGCCGGTGCCGGGCAGTCGAAGGGTGCGCAGCAGTGCGTCGGGCTCGCGTAGCGAACCATCGGCGCGGTCGTTGGGGACGTGCAGGACGCCCTGGAGGGTCGAAGAACCCGAATCGCTCATCAGAATGTCGTCGTAGGACGGCCCGCGGCACCGGGATCGGCGCGTCGTGCGGGCTCAGTCATGCACTTCGCCGTTGAAGCACCCGTTGTGCTGCCGTGCAAAGTCGCATTGGCGGGGAGCCAGGTCCAGCCACTTTCCCCAAGGAGGCCCCGGCGTCTGCCGCGACTTTAGGCTCCCGAGCGGGCAGATGCCCGTCTGAGCGGGGTTTGCGTCAAGCTGAAGCGGGGTCGGGGACCGGAATTGGGTGTCCGTCACGCCGTGGCGCTAGCCGCGGATTCTGCGCGATCATCAGCTCCGTCTCCCCGAATCCGCGGCTGGCGCCGCGGCGTGGGTGGTCTTCGTAGTGTGGCTGGTCCCAACTGACGCACCATGAGTGAATCTGCCGACGACTTGCTGACACGCCTCCAGACCGACATGAAGGCTGCGATGAAGGCCGGGGAGAAGGAGAAGCTGGCGGTGATCCGCATGCTCCTCTCCGAAGCCCGGACGGCCGACCTGCAGAACCCGCCCTCGACGCCCGAGAAGCTCGTCGCCGCCTACGGCAAGCGGCTGTCCAAGAGCCGCGACGAGTACCAGAAGCTCGGCGACGACGCCCAGGTGCAGCAGCTCGACGCGGAGCTTGAGATCGTCGGCACCTATCTGCCCAAGCAGGCGGACTCTGGCGAGACGGTCGCGTTGGTCAACGCGTTTCTTGCCGAGCACCCGGAATTCGGTCCGAGTGACATCGGGCGTGCGACGGGCATGTTCATGAAGTCGTCGGGCGGCGCGGTCGATGCGAAAGCTGCCAACGGACGGATTCGTGAGGTCTTGTCACAGAAGTAACGGATTGTTTTGGAAAATGCGTGATTTCCAGTGAAGCCGTGGGCTGAGCGAAGCGATCCCCCGGAGCGAGGATCGGTCGCGCCATCGTTCCGGGGGATCGCTCCGCTCACCCCACGGCTTCGGGGGTTTGGGTCGTCGTGGTGGGTGCGACGAGGACGTCGCGTGGGGGTTCGGAGAGCGCGCCGACTTCGTGTGCGAGGGCGTGAAAGAGCCGGATCGCTTCAAGCTGACGAGGTCCGATCTCGTAGCGCAGGAACTCGGTGAAGTACCGCATCGCGAGTCCCGCGGGCCAGCCACGCGGGACAGCATGATCTCGGACGATCGCGTCGAGCACCGCGGGCTGCAGTCCTTCCTCGCGACACGTCACAAGCCGACTCGGCAGGTCGCCCAGATCCACGTGCTCGAACTGCGTCCACACCGCGAACACGAACGGCAGTCCCGTCAGCCGCTTCCACGCCAGCCCGAGGTCGAGCTGGTGGTCGTACCCCGCCGGCTCTTCGCAGACGACCTTGTCGCCGATGAGCAGCAAGGCCTCGTCGTCCTCGCCCGTCGCCTCGGCGAGCTTGCGGCGTTCGGGCACGATGCCGAACAACTTTTCGAGGACGATCCGCGACAACGCCACGCTCGTGTGCGAGTCGCCGTCGACGGCCAGATGTCGAATCTGCTCCAGCGGCCTGCGTGAGAAGAGGCGGACGGTGAGCGTCTCGCCGTCGCAGCCGATCCCGCCGACGGGCAGAATCGCAAAGTTGTGCCATCGCTGCAGGTCAATCGTCGGCAGCAACGCGACGTCGAAGCCGCCGAGCTTCATCTTCGAAAGCAGCCGGCTTGGCACCGCGAGATCCAGCTGCACGCTCCCGTCATCCGCCAATCCGTGGATGAGCGGCTTGGCGTTGACGTAGGCGACGCTGGCAACGCGGTGCACGGCGAAGTCTACGAGCCGGCTGCCTTTCAATTGCCGCGACGTCAGTGGCTCTTGGCGTCGTTGTCGATGTCGGGCTCGGTCGCGAGGCGTCGCCACTGCGTGGGCGTGAGTCCTGTCGCCTGCTTGAAGCGGCTGGTGAAGTGCGACTGGTGGGCAAACCCGCAGTCGGCCGCGATCTGCTTGAGGTCCTTCGTCCGGGCGGCGAGTTGCCGCTTGGACTCGGCGATCTGGCAGTCGAACAGATAGTGCTTGGGCGTGATGCCCAGAAGGTCCGTGAACCGCCGATGGAAGTGGAACGGCGAGAGGTGGACCGTCTTGGCGATCCGCTGCAGGCTCGCGTCGCCGGCGTAGTTCTCCTGCATGAACTGCATCGCCGGGATCAGCCGGCCGATCTCGTCATCGGCGGCGAAGTCGCTTGGCCGAAGGCTGCTCCAGGCCTCGCAGTCGGGCTGATGGCTCGCAAACGCCACCGGCTCGTCGCGATCGAGCACGCCGGTGATCGCGGGATAGCGGGGGAACATCGTCAGTCGAAACACCCAGCAATCGCCCAGGCGATCGGGCACGAGCAGGCGATCCGCGTTGCTCCCGGCGGCCTTGGGCTTCAGACGCGGGTCGGCGGGCTCGTCGGAAGGTGGCGGTGCTTCGGTCTCGAACACGTTCAGTCGATCGTCGACGATGTCGAGCAGATTGTGCCGGAGCACGTCGTCGAGCACGTCGTCCTTGTCCCGCGGCGAGACGATGCGCCGGCCGCGGACGATCGCGAACTGCCGGTGGACGAGGTGATGGGCCAGCGGATGATTGTCGTGCTTGAACCGATCGATCTCCTGCTGACGTGCGTGCGCCTCGTCGAAGTCGGCAGCGACTTTCAGCAGTTGAAGCAGCTCGTCGATGGAGAATTCGCCGATCTCCCGGGTGCGGTAGAGGTGCAACAGCCCGCGATATCCTGCGAGAATCGGCCCGTCGAGCGGAATGGCCGCGTAGTGCGCCAGGCCGTTGGGCTTCAGGAACGACTCGGCAAACGCGTCGGCGACCGGTCCGAGCGGTTGGCCTGTCGCCGAGGTCGCGAGGTCGTTGCCGCGATGGACGTCGCCGGGCTCTGCGGTTCCGCGGACGTCGCTGAGCCGCACCGGCACGCCGAGCGTGAGCGCCTGCCACGCGACCGGATCGCGGCCGTGCTCTTGCCGGCTGTAAGCCCGCATGCGTTGGAGGTCGGTCTGCCGGGGCTGCGTGATTTGCAGTCCGCCGCGAGGCAGCGTGGTCGAGAGTGTGGCGTCGCTGAATCGGACGACGTTCGAGATGCGCTCGAAGGTGACGTTGTAGACGATCGTGCCTGCGTGGCTTGCGTCGACCAGACTGTCACTGTTGGGAACCATCAAAACCTCCTGTCCGCACCACCCGATCCGGCATCTCCACCCGCCCAAGCTCCTTCGCGTGGGTCCTCAAAAAGTAGACGTCCTTGGATGTGAGGAGGTTCCAAAACGGGCGACAAGGTCATGCAAAACTGGAAAGTCAAGATTCTGCAAGTAGAGCGTCGTCCAACCGCAGCGTGACGCGCTGCCGCCGGGCAACATCCGGCGTGGTCTGCCCTGTTGAACGTCGCTGGCTCAGCCACAGAGCCGTTCGACGCGACGGCCCGGCGTTCGCTAGATGGCCGGGGTGCGGCCGCTGTGGACCAACTCCGCCCTCTTCGGCCGGGCCGCAAGACTCGGCCATTTCCGGACGCCGGTGCTGGCTCGGCTGGAGCAACTGATGGGCACGACGAAGCTCCGCGTCGCCCTGCTCGCGGTCGGTGCGTTCGCGGCGCTCTGCTGAGGTCAGGCGTCTTCGCGACGCCGGGCAAAGACGTGGAACTGGTGGCGAATCGGCTCGAACCCGAGTCGGCGGCACAGCGCGTCGCGGGCCTCTCGAAGCTCGGGCGCATCGACGCGAACCACGTCGCCCGACTCGGCATCGATCAGATAATCGCCCGGCTCACGCGGACCCGACGGATCGGCCACGCGCTCGAAGAAGCCGTGTCGACCGCCATCGAAGGTGATCTGGCGAATCAGCCCGGCTTCCTGAAGGTGGCCCAGCGTGCGGTAGACCGTTGCCCGACTGCCGGAAAGCCCGGCCTGGCGCAGATCTTCCGCGACGCCGTCAGCGTGGAAGAGCGTCTCGCGTCGCAGCACGGTGTCGAGGATCGCCGCCCGCTCGCGTGTGAACTTGAGCCCGCGACGGCGTAGGAACGAGCGGAACGTCGCACACGCCGGCGCGACTGATCGATCCGGCCCCTGCTTGTCCGGCAACCGCGGCAGCGGGTCGAGCTTCAGCACCGTCTTCGTCTGATCCGCCATGACACAAGCGTATCCGCGCAGAAGTTCGACCACTCCGTCATCCTGAGCGAGCGAAGCGAGTCGAAGGACCTCGTCTGACCATCGTCGCTGAATCACCGCGAGGTCCCTCGGCTTCTCTCGGGATGACGCGTGATGTCCGTAGCCTCACGGCGTGTTTCGTCGCGCGCTCGCTCATCTCCACGAAACGCTCGGCCCGGCAATGTTGGTGGTGGCGGGAACGACGCTCGTGGCGGCGGTGGCGTTGGTGGTGATGCCGACGCGTGACGCTGCCGATCAGCGGTTTTGGACGTTCGCCGCGACGCACGCCGAGGCCGCGGAGACGGCCAGCGGTGCGTTTCTGACCGAGACGGGCCGGTCGTACGACGTCACCGTCCTGCCAAGGCAGGCGATGGACCTTCGGCTGACGACGTCGCTCGACTCCGACTCGACCGCCCTTCCCGACGTGCTGCAGCTCGATGCGGCCGCGGCGACGAGGTTGCTCGATCGCGACGGCGGTGTGCCGTTCCTGCCGCTGGACGATCGACCGGAGCTGGCGGAAATCATCGCGGCCACCGTACCGAACCGCCTGGACCTCTGGCGTCGCGGCGGCCGGCTGTATGGCCTGTCGGTCGACGTCCACCCGGTTGCCCTCGCCTACCGCATCGACCTCTGGGCCGAGGCTGGCCTCGACCCGACGCAGGCGGCGACGTGGCCTGAGCTGGCAGAGCTGTGCCAGCGCTACACCGCGTTCCACGATCGTCCCGCCCTCGAGTTGAACCCGACGTCCAGCGAGCACGCGACCCTGCTGCTCCAGCAAGCGCGCCCCGACGCCGAAGCGGCAGCTTCGGGTCCGATGCTCGAACACGACGCCCTCGACGACGTCCTCCTGTTCCTCGCCAACCTCCTCGCGACCGACGTCGCCGCCCCCGCGACCCGCGGCCACGCCCGCTGGGCCCGCGACTTCGCCGCGGGCGACCTCGGCATCCTCTGGATGCCCGACTGGCGCGTCGCCTACCTCCGCGCCGCCGCCCCCGAACTCGCCGGGAATGTCGGCCTGATGCCGCTGCCGCGGTGGTCCGACGCCGGCCCGAGGACCGCCGGTTGGGGTGGGACGATGCTGGCGATTCCCGCGAACACGCCGGACCCCGACGCCGCGGTCGAATTGCTGGCGTTCCTTGCGGCGGGCGAACCCGTCGTGGAGGCACGTCTGGCGGGGACGGACATCGTGCCCGCGATCGGCGACGACACGCTCGACGTTGAGGCCGACGATTACTTCGCGTCAGGTCCGCCGCGAAGCTTGTACGCCGAGCTTGCTGCACACGTCGAAATGCCGCGACCCACTGCCGACTACCTCGCGGCCGCGGGACACGTGGGCGTGATCCTCTCCAGCACGACGGCCGATCTGCGGGCTGAACTGCCCGAGGCCGAGGTTTTCGAGCGACTGCAGAACCGTCTCGCCGCCGCCCAGGCCGACGTCAACCGGCGGCGACGAACGCCGCGCCGGGGGCACAGACGACGTTGATCATCTGCCCTTCCTCGATGATGCCGTCGTTCAGGTCAATCGCGTGATCGTCCGCTGGCAAGTCGACGATGACGTTCGCACCGGCCCGCACCGTCACACGCCGGCCCACGCCCGTCTCGACGACCTTGGTCACCCGGCCCTGCACGATCCGCGGTTCGCCCATGATCGGCTGAATGAACGCCCCGCCCGTCGGCACGGTGTACACCTTTCGCGCTTTCACCAGCACGTATCCCTTGAGCGGCTTGCCAACGGTCGCCGTCAATCCGCCGTCCGGCTCGCGAAGCTGGAGCTCGTACGTCGAGCCGCGTGGTTGAAAGACGACCACGCCGCCCTTGTTCGACAGCAGTCGCCCCAAGTCCGGCTCGAAGCCTTCGACGACGGCAACGGTCTCACGCGGCTGCTGGGCGGCTTCACTCTCGGCGGTCGTCGTCATGGTCGAGCGACTCTATCGGCATGTCGCAGACGCAGCCAGACCGATGCGTGTGATGTTGAACTCGAAACCTGAGATCCGTCATCCTGAGCGAGCGCAGCGAGTCGAAGGACCTCGTTTGATACGCGTCGCAGACCCAAGCGAGGTCCCTCGGCTTCACTCGGGATGACGGAGTGAACGAGCGTCGCGACTTGGCAACTCACCCCGGAGGCCACCCCAAATCCCGACCTGCCAGCACGTGGACGTGCAGGTGAAAGACCGTCTGCCCCGCCCCAGCACCGGTGTTGATGACGGTGCGGTAGTCGTCGTAGCCCGCCTCCTTGGCCACACGATCGGCGACGACCATCAGGTGCCCCAGCGACGCCGCCTTGCCGTCGGCCGCCATGTCTCGAAGGGACGCGAACGGCTCCTTCGGCACGACCAGCACGTGCAGCGGGGCCTTCGGGTCGACGTCGTCGAACGCGATGCAGACGTCGTCCTCATGCCTTATCGAGGCGGGAATCTCGCGGCGGATGATCCGCGTGAAAATCGACGGTGCGTCGTCTGCCATCGATACATCCTACCGCACCACCAATCGGTACTCGGTACTCGGTACTCGTCTGCCTCCTACCCTTCCCGTCCTCATGGAGAGCAAGTTCGGCAAGATCGTTCTCGTGGTCATCGGCGTCGTGCTCATGATCACCTTCCTCCTGCCCGCCGGCATGCAGCAGTTCGCCGGCCAGGTCGGCGACGTCGGCTCGCTCGACGGCAAGAAGGTCGAACAAGGCCACCTCCGGCAGTCCGTCGGACTGATGGAAGCCGCGAGCAACATCCGCTTCGACGGCGTGCCGTTGCCTGTCGCCGCCTTCGCCTCGCCCGACCTGCAGCGGATCAACCAGATGGCCCCGTTCATGGACCCACTGCAAGTCCAGCAGCTCCAGGCGGCCACCGTCCAGCAGGCGGCCAGGCGGGTCGATCGCCTCGTCGAAGATCCAGTCACGCTCTTCCTGCTCCTCCAGGAAGCCCACGAGCTCGGCGGCGTGCCGTTGGCCGACGTCGAAGAGGCCATCCGCGAAAACGGCGTCGTGACGATGGCCAGCCAGGACGGCACCGGCACGCCGCAGCAGGTCCAGTTTTCCCGAATCGCCGGGGCCGACCTGCGGCTGACCTACCTCAGAGCGGCCAAGGCGGCGTACGACATCGCTCTCGCCAGCCGCCGGCACGGGGACGTGGTCAAGCTCAGCAGGCCTTTCGCCGAGCGCAACGTCGCCGCTGAGCAGCAGGAAGTCACGTTCCGCGCCACGCCCGTCGCCTACGACGAGTTCGTCGCGACACAGCCCGACCCGTCGGCCGAGGCGATCGAGGCGCACTTTGCGACCTTCCGCGACGAGGTCCCCGGCCTGGTCAGCGCTAACAACCCGTTCGGCTTCGGCTATCGCCAGCCCGATCGCGTCGCCCTGACCTACATCATGGTGCCACGCGTCAACGCCCGACAGAAGGTGCTCGGCGAGCTGTCGGCCCAGACGATCGCGGCACGCGAGTTGGAGTTCTTCCGCTACTTCAAGGAAAACCGAGCCTTCTTCCCGCCGCCGACGACGCAGCCGAGCACGCGTCCGACGACCCGGCCGACAGATGCGATGTCGCCGCTGTTGAAGGAGGAATCGCCCGGCGTGGCGGAGTTCCTCGACAAGCAGGCCGCCGGTTACGTCGAGGCCGGTCGCAGCGAAGACGCCGACGAGTGGAACGACTTTGTGGCTGTCCATGACGACGTGGTGGAACAGCTCGTCGCCGAGCGAACGCGGAGCTTGTTGGAAAACGCCGCCGCCAAAGTGCGGTCGCGGCTGGTTTCGGCCGGCCCGGAGCCGGATCTGCAGAACGTCGCCGACCAAGTCGAGCGCGAGGTCGGCGTGGCGTCGACGGTCCTCGACCTGAGCGACGATCTGCTGGCCATCAGCGATCTCGCCCAGCCCGGCCTCGTCGGACCAATCGCCGAGGCCGGCATCGGCAACGCGATCTTCGCCCAGTACGTTGCCGCCTTCACGCTGCCGTTGCTCGAAGGTGCCCGACAGGAAGAGGCCGCGTCGTCGAATCAGGCGATCGACGTCAATCGTCCGGCCCCGATCATCGCCAACCGCAACGGCGATCGGTTCGTCTTCCGACTCACCGCCGCCGAACGTGCCGCGCCGGCTGAGAACGTCAACGACGTGGCGGACGAGGTGATTGCCGACCTGAAGCGGATGTCGGCGATGGAACAGGCCGAATCGCAGGCGGCCGAGGTGCTGGCCGCCGGTCTCGGCGATGCCGTCGTCGTCGGCCCGCTCACGCTCAACCAGGGTTTGAACGAGGACCTCGCCGACTCTCTTGGCCTTCCGGAGCTGGACGCCGCGGCGAGGCGCGATCTGGCCGTCGGACTGGTCCGCCTGATGAGCCAGGAGGAGCAACGCGGCACCATCGCCCTGCCGACGATCGGCGTGGCCGTCGCGGCCGAGCTCGACGCGGTCTCGCCGCTCTACACGGATTCGGCCCAACAGTCGGGCCTGGTCGCCAACGCCCGCGACCGCGCCGCAAACGCCGCCGCCCGGAACGCGGCGTTGATCGAGGACTACTTCGACCCCGAAAGCGTCGCCGCCCGCACCGGCTTCGAACCCCGGCGGTAGCCAGCGGACGCAGACCGGTCTACCCTGTCCCCGCGACGCCCCGATAGCTCAATTGGCAGAGCAGCTGACTCTTAATCAGCGGGTTCAAGGTTCGAGTCCTTGTCGGGGCATCTCCGTCGCGTCAGGCAGGCAGTTGAGCAGGTAACGCACCGTCCCGTCGGCGACGCCGCGGTGGGTGTCGATGGTGTGGCGGGCGGCTTGTGATTGTGTGGCGGCTGCGTCGGGGTCGCTCAGCAGGTGACGGGCGTGTTCGACGAGTTGGTCTGCCTCAGCCGCGAGGACTGCCCCGCCGGCGTTGAGGAGGGCCCGGGTCGGGGCGTCGAAGTTGGCGAAAAACGGGCCGGTGACGACAGGCGAGCCCAGGGCGGCGGGTTCGAGGAGGTCGCTGCCGTGCTGACGTGGGCCGAGGTCGACGAGCGTGCGGCCGATGACGGCGACGTCGGCGAGTCGCCAGGCCTTGCGGAGTTCGCCCATCGTGTCGACCAGCACGACGCCGCCCTCGACGGTCTCGCGCGTGCGACGCGTCAGCGGATGACGTCGTCGGATCAGATCGGCCACCTCGTCGAACCGCGGCGGGTGACGAGGGACGATCACGAGACGGAGGCCGGGCACGTCCTGGCGGAGTCGATCGAAGGCGTCGAGGATGATGGCCTCCTCGGCCGGCCCGGTGCTGCCGGCGACGAGGGTCGGTTCCGTGCCGCCGAGGCGTCTCGGGTTGAGGCCGAGCTCTTGCGCGAAGGTGTTGGCGCCGTCGACGTCGGTCTTAGTCGGTGCGGCGTCGAACTTGAGCGAACCGGCAACTCGGACCTTTTCCACCGGCATGCCGAGCTGGCGGAAGCGGTCGGCGTAGGTCTCGTCCTGGGCCAGGACGCCCGTCGCCCCGCGGAACATCGGCCTGACCAGCGGCCCAAACCGTCGATACTGCCGAAAGCTGCTGGTCGTGATCCGGCCGTTGACGACGATGACCGGCACGCCGCGTTTTCGGCAAACGCGGACGAGGTTCGGCCAGAGTTCCAGCTCCATCGACGCCAGCACGTTCGGCCGAATCGCGTCGAGGAACCGCCCTACCGCTCTCGACGTGTCGATCGGAAACCGCGTCGCGAAGACGCCGGCGGCTGTGTCGGTGCCGAAGAGCGACGTCGCCCTCTCATAGCCGGTCTCGGTCGTCGACGCGACGGCGACCTGGGCGTGTGGTGTAAGCCGTTCGACCAGAGGACGCGCGGCGTTGACCTCGCCGACGCTGACGCCGTGGATGAGCACGCAAGGCCGATCGCCCTGACGAGGGGCGACGCGGCCGTCGCGATGGGCGAAGGCGTGGCGCACCTTGTTCCGCAGCTTCGACTTCGCCAGCAGCACCGGCGACGCGACAACGAGCCCGGTCGCGTAGAGGACGTCGTAGAACGAAGGCACAAGTTGCTCACACTACCGCAGTGATTCGGATAACCGCGGCTCGTCGAGCTACTGGTCCAATGTCGCGAACGAACATTCCAGCGCCTCGACCTGCGGCTCGTAGAGCCGCGGCTAGGACACTCGTTAGACTTTCGACGTGCGTTTCGCCATGTCTGTCGTCTTGCTGCTGGTCGCCACGGGGTGTCGTCCCGGTGCGTCATCGGAGCCGTTGACGGACAGCGACCCGATCTTCGTGATTCCGGCTGTTGCGGATCTGTCGGATGACGGGCGCGACGGGGAGTCGAACCGGGCACTGTTCGATTTGCTGTCCCACCCGGACGCGGCCGTCCGGGGGGTTGCTGCTAGCAAGCTGCGGGCGCGGGGGTTTGAGGACGACGCGGGGTATCGGTACTGGGAGGACGAGCGGGTGCGCGAGGATTCCGTGGAGCGGTGGCGCTCGCGCGCGGGGGTGTCGGGCGCGGAGGCTTCCGAGCGCGACGGGTGAGGTGGTCGGGACGGAGTCCGACGGCTCAGACCCGGCTCGACGCTGCGCTCTGAGCACGGCTTCGTCCGAACTCGGAGTGGTTCCGAGCCGATGACGCACGCGCTCACGCTGCGGCTTTGAGTTGACGCTGCTTCTGCAGGTAGTCGTCGACGGCTTCGCGGACGATGCTGGCGAGTTCGGTCGGACCCTCCATCGCGGCCTGGTTTTGCAGGGCGAGAAGCTTGAGGGCGACGTGCGTCGTGCGGGGGACGCGGACGTAGATGGCGGTGGTGCCCTCGCCGGGATTGATGGCGACGTCGAGCTTGGCTCGGCGGCGGTCGTCGGAGTCCGTCGCGGCGGGCTTGGCCTTCCGCTTGGTCGGCTTGGCCGGCTGGTGCTCGCTGTCGGCCGGGGCTTCGGGCTTGGCGACGACGGGGGCGAGCGAGCGGAGCAGTGCGTCGGCATCGACGCCGCCCCGCTTGCGTGGCGCGGATTCAGGCCGCGGCGAGGAGGTGTCGGTCGGCATGGGCGTAGTCGGGTTCATGGTCGAAGAGTTCTTGGAAAAGCTTGTCGAAGTCGGCCGCTGCGGCGCCGGCGCCCCGATCCGTCGGGGCGTCCTCGGCCAGCCGCTGCGTCGTCGTCGAGAGCGTCACCGCCTTGGCGACCGCGTCTCGCATGCCCAAGGCCGTCCTGGCCAAGGGGTAGTCCATCGCCCGCAGTGCCTCGCGGACGGTCTTGTGCAGGTTGCCCACCGTCCGCACGAAGTTCAGCACGAGGTGGACGTCGATCGGCCCGCGGCCGTCGGCCTCGCGGGCCTGGGCGACTTTGTCGATCGACTGCTTCGTCTCGATGGTCGCCTGAAGGTCGAGCGTCGTCGGACGCGTGGGAATCAGGATCTTGTCGGCGAAATACATCAGGACGTGCGTCTGCTCGTTGAGCCGAGGGGCCGCGTCGCACACGACGTCGTCGTACTCGTCGGCGAGTTCTTCGAGCGTGGTGACGAGCCCGCGTGCGTCGAGCACGCTGCGGCAGTCGATCGACGGTTCGGCCCGCTTGAGCCAGCGGGCAGCGGATTGCTGCGGGTCGTTGTCGATGAAGCCGACGCGTCGGCCTTGATCGACGAGGTGCACGGCCAGGTGCACGGCCAGCGTCGTCTTGCCGGCCCCGCCCTTCTGATTGACGACGGCGTGGATCATGCCCCTTGCATCGGCACACCGGCCGCCGACGCATCAGTCGACTTCGTCGGCCGTGCTAGCGCGATATCGCGCTTGCGGGCTATGCCGATCGCGAGATAGCTATCGCGATAGCGGTGTGGCTCGATTGCTGTAGGCGATGAAGGCGATTGGCTAAACCGCGAAGGGGCGAAGAAGCGAAGAGCCGCGAAGATTCACGAACGCCATCGAGAACGTGCGGTTCGACATTGGAGAGCTCGCGTGTTGAAGATCTCCTCTACTTACTCTGCAGTCTGCTTCGCGGCCCTTCGCTTCTTCGCCCCTTCGCGGTTCAGCCAGCAGCCTCCGCTCTCTCACCCGATCACGAACAGCAGCAGAATGATGTTGACCAGGACGCTGGCTGAGCCGACGGCGACGGCGACGATGAATTCGGGGCGGTCCCAGAGGCCGCCGGACGGGGGGACGACGTCGATCGTGCTCTGCCTAGCCGACTGCTCCATGTCCGCCAGACTCCCGAAATCGACGGCCTGGCGGGCGTAGCGGGGCGGTTCGCCGCCGGCGACCAGACGCAGGTCTTCGACCATCTGGTCCGCATTCTGATACCGCTCCTCGCGGCGCTTGGCCATCGAGTACTCGATTACCTCGCTGATGCCGGCACCCAAGGCGACGTTGAGATGGTCCGGCGGGACGAGCTCGTCGCGCAAGTGCTTGTGCATTACGGCCGTGGGCGAATCGCCCTCGTACGGAGGCCGGCCGACGAGCAGGTGGTAGAGCGTCGCGCCCAGCCCGTAGAGGTCGGCCCGGTGGTCGACGTCGACCTCGCCACGGATCTGCTCGGGCGAGATGTAGTAGGGCGTCCCGAAGGCCTTGCCGGCTTCGCCCTCGGCGGCGGCTTTGTCGCTGACGTCACGCGCCAGACCCAGGTCGGTCAGCTTTGCCTTGCCGTCGGGCGTGAGGATGATGTTCTTGGGCTTGACGTCGCGATGGATGAGCCCGCGTTTGTGGGCGTGGGCGAGCGCGTCGGCCATCTGGATGCCGATGTCCAGGGCCTCGTTCTCGCTGAAATTGCGACCTTCGCCCACGGGTGGCGGCTGCATGATGTCGTAGAGGGTCTTGCCCTCGAGGTACTCCATCACGAAATAGTGCCGGCCGTCGGGCGTCTCGCCGACGTCGATCGCCTGGACGATGTTGTTGTGCGACAGCCGGGCGGCGGCTTGGCCTTCCTTGTAGAAGCGGTCGACGAAGTCCGGATCGCGACTCGACCGCTCCGGCAACACCTTCAGGGCGACGATGCGGTCGAGCGACAACTGTCGGGCCCGATAAACCGTCGCCATGGCCCCTTTGCCGAGCTGGCCCATGAGCTGGTAGCCAGGCACCTGGCCGGCGCGTCGCTGGTCCGCCCGCTTGCGAATCCGCTGCGCCTGGCCCTGGGTCAGGAGTTGCCGGGCGACGAGAATGTCCGTCAGAGATCGCTGGCTCGGGTCGCTCTCGGCGTTGGCGTTTTTCAGCTCCGTCCGGGCTTCTTCCAGCTCGTCGGGCGTGATCAGGCCCAGCTCGACGACGGCCTTGCCGATTTCGGAGTCGGTCTTGTGGACGCCGAAGGTCTCGGAAGAGCGCAGTGAGGCGGTGTCGCTCCCGGGCGTCGACCGGCCGCCGTTGGTGCCGTTGGACGGCGGTGGGGCGGCTCCTGGAGGAGCAGGTGCTGCCGATGCCGCGGCAGGCTCTGGAGTCTCCGTGTCATTCGGCTCTGCGGACATGGAGCGACGGGTTCAACCAAACGAAGAGCGACAGCGGCGTGCGGTGTAATCAGGACGTGCGGGCGATGTCAACACTCGTCGCGCCCGGCCGACGGCAGACCTGCGTTACTGTCGCACGAAAGTAAACGATTTCCGGGTGATTTCGCAAAGCGGCGTGGGTCGGGAATCGAAAGGTAACGTCCGAGAATGTCAATTCGTTCAAGTTGCGACGGTCGTAGCGAGCAAACGGCCGCATCGGACGACTTGATTCGCACGGTCGGGCTATCAACACTCACGCCGGCGGCGAGCCAACCGGGCCGCCGCAAACGACGGTGGTTGTAGCTCAGTTGGTTAGAGCGCCGCGTTGTGGTCGCGGAGGTCGCGGGTTCGAGTCCCGTCATCCACCCCTGAGACGGAAAGCTTGAAGGGGGAAGCTTGAAGCTTGAAGGGGGCGTCGAGTCCAACCTTCAGGCTTCAAGCTTCCTCCTTTAAGCTTTCTGGTCGTGCTGCTCAAACGCATCATCCCTTGCCTCGACTGTGATGCCGGTCGGGTGGTCAAAGGCGTGAATTTCAAGGGGATTCGTGACGTCGGGGATCCGGTCGCGATAGCGCAGAAGTACGAGGCCGACGGGGCTGACGAACTCGTTTTCTACGACATCACCGCCAGCCACGAGGGTCGCGGCATCATGGCCGAGGTCGTGCGGGACGTGTGCGACACCGTTTTCATGCCCGTGACGGTCGGCGGCGGGATTCGGACGGTGGACGATGCGACGCGGCTGATCCAGGCAGGGGCGGAGAAGGTGAGCCTCAATTCCGCTGCCGTCGCCAGGCCGGAGTTGATCCGCGAGGTGAGCGACCGCTTCGGCACGTGCGCCACCGTTCTCGGCCTCGACGCCAACCGCGTCCAAACGCCTACCGGCGAAGAATGGCACGTCTTCGTCGCCGGCGGCCGAAAGGACACCGGTAAGGACGTCGTCACCTGGGCTCGCGAGGCTCAAGAGCTCGGTGCGGGCGAGATCGTCCTCAACTGCATGACCGCCGACGGCACCAAGGCGGGCTACGACCTGGAAATGACCAAAGGCGTCTGCGAAGCGGTGACAGTCCCCGTCGTCGCCAGCGGCGGGGCAGGGGGCCCGGAGGACATGGTCCGCGTGCTCCTAGAGGCCCATGCCGACGCGGCCCTGGCGGCGAGCATTTTCCACTTTGGCACCCACCCGATCCCGTCCGTCAAACGCCACCTCGCCGACGCGGGCGTTGCGGTGCGGCTTTGAACATCGAGACCGACGTTCCAGCACCCCGCTTGAAAACGGTATGGGCGTCCAGCGAAAACAGTATGTAGCCGGGGAGAGTGATGATCCAGAGCAACCCGTACGCGCCGAGCATGAACAGGGCGCCGTAGAGAAGTAGAAGGGTGAAAGACTCAAAGCACCCGCCAATAGCACCGATACCTGCTCCAGCGATGCATCCCGTCAGTCCGCCATCGACGGCGACTTTGGCGTAGGCGAGCGTCAAGAACCCGCCACGGGGCTGATGTCGTCCCCCGAAGTGGAAGGCACCGGCCTTCGTCGCCTGCGAGACGACCGACAGATTCCGGTGAAACGTCGCAAGACGGCCAGCCGAGACGGTCAGCAGCAAAAAACCCGCCCAGATCAAGAAGATGATCGGCATGCCGATCCGCCCGAATCGATCGGTGAAAAAGAGCGTGCTCACTGACAAAAGCACCAATCCCACTGCAGCCAGCACCTCGTTCCAGGCTACCCTTAGCGGTTGCAAACGCCATCGCGCTACGCATGCACCGATCAGGCGACCCGCCCATCCGTGCGATGCGAGTGCGATCAAGAACGCCGCCGTCAAGAGCAGTGGGCTGCCGAAGAGGTCGGAGCCAAGCAGATAGCCATTTCCTGCGACCACCATCAGCGACCCGCCGACGCAAACCAACGACGCCGCATGTCCGACGAGGATCAGCCGGCTCGCCAGGCGGATCTCAAGGTGATCCCGCCGCTCGAGCGGGACGATCTCGGTCGAAGGCACGCTGCTGCGCACCGTGTCGCCACATTCGGGACATCTTCCTGAAATCGGTAGGCCCCGGAGATCATATTCGCAGTTCCTGCACTGCGCCCCGACCGGGGCCGTGTCTGTCCCTCGGACATCATCGTGAGGGGCACCCTTTCCATCGTGAGGAAAGTCCATGACGGCGCCAGAAGATACCACGGCTTGGCCGTTCAAATGCGGGACGCGATCTGTCGAGGGCCTGGCAAAGCATCACCAGATCGTCTGGTTTCCCCCGTAGGAGCCTGGCGCGTCGGCCCATACTGTGCAGGCCCATGCCCAAGACCTACAAAAGCGCTCCCGACATGCAGCTCGACCCGGCCAAGAGTTACACGGCCAAGGTCGAGACCAGTCGGGGGACCATCAAGATCGACCTGCTCGACAAGGACGCGCCCGTCACCGTCAACAACTTCGTTTTTCTGGCGAAGGACGGCTTTTACGACGGGCTCAAGTTCCACCGTGTCATCAGCGACTTCATGATCCAGGGCGGCTGCCCGATGGGCAAAGGCTTCGGCGATGCCGGGTACAAGTGGGCCGACGAGCAGGCGGCCTTGGCGATCAAGCACTCCACGCCCGGCACGCTCTCCATGGCCAACGCTGGCCCGGACACCAACGGCAGCCAGTTCTTCATCACCCACACGCCCACGCCGCACCTCGACGGCAAGCACGCGGTCTTCGGCCGGGTCGTTGAAGGGCAGGACGTGGTCGATGCCGTCCAGCAGGACGACGAGATCAAGAGCGTCACGATCCTCGAAGACTGAACCTCGTAGACAATCGACCATGAACCACCGCCTCACACTTGCCGTTATCGCCTCGGCCGCCGCTTGTTCGGTCGCGTCGGCCCAGAAGTCATACGACGCTCCACCGCCGATGATGATCGACACGGAGCAGGACTACACCGTCGTCCTCAAGACCAACTACGGCGAGATCAAGCTCGATCTCTTCGAAAAGGACGCCCCTGTTACCGTCAACAACTTCGTTTTCCTTGCCCAGGAGAACTTTTACGACGGCACGATCTTCCACCGTGTCATCGACCAGTTCATGATCCAGGGCGGCGACCCCCAAGGCACTGGCCGCGGCGGGCCGGGGTACCGATTCGCCGACGAGACCCGCGGCAATCCGAATCGCCATGAGCCCTTCACGCTCTCCATGGCCAACGCCGGGCCGAACACGAACGGCAGCCAGTTTTTCATTACCGAAGTCGCCACGCCGCACCTGGACGGCCGGCACACCGTGTTCGGCACCGTGACCGAGGGCAAGGACGTCGTCCGCGAGATCAGCGACGTCCGCACCGGGGCCAACAACCGCCCGGTCCGCGAAGTGGTGCTGGAAGACGTCGTCGTCCTGGTCAACGGCGAGCCGGCGAGCTGAGCCAGTAAACCCATTCGCACAAACAGCGAGGGACGTCACCGCGATGACGTCCCTCGATTCGTTTCGTGGTTGAAGGTTGAGCCTACTGGGCCGACGCCTGCTTGCTGTCGCGTTGGGCAATGAGCTCGGGGATCAGGGTTTCGAGCTGGCCGCGGGCTTCGGTGCTGTGGAGCAGACCGTCGGCGTCGACAATGAAGTACGTCGGGATCGCGTTGACGCCCCAGGCCTCAGAGAACTGGGCTTCGCCGTCCTCACGCTCGTAGTACTGCGGCCAGGGAATGTCGTTTTGCTCGACGTAGGCCATGAGCTTTTCCTTGCCGCCTTGATCCGGCGGGGCATCGAGGCTGATGCCGATGAACTCGACGCCCTGGTCCTTGTACTGGGCGTAGAGCTCCTTCATCTTGGGCATTTCCGCGACGCACGGGCCGCACCAGGTGGCCCAGAAGTCGATGACGACGACCTTGCCCTTGAGATCATCCTGCAGGCTCAGCGGCGTCTCACCACGAAGCGGCGTGAACGTCAGATCGAATGGCTGCCCAACCTTTTCGAGCTGCGCGAGGCTGCCCTTGGCCATGTCGGCAAAGGGTGTGTCGCCGTGCATGTCGACGAGCGTCTTGTAGTGGGCGAGCTTGGTCTCCTGATCGCCTGCTTCCTGGGCCAGGATGTAGAGCAGCTGGGCCGAGCGCTCGTCGGCGGGGAACGCCTGGACGAACTTCGCGGCGATGTCCAGGGCCTCTTCGCGGCTGGTGGCCGTTTGGAGCTGGACGACCATCTCGTCGGCCGAGAGGGCGGGGCGGGTCGAGGGCTTCTCGGCCTCGGCGGAGATGGCCGTCGAGGTCGTGCTGCAGGCCGTGCAGCTCGAGCAGTTGTCGGCAAACGCAGCTGTCGCCGGTGCCACGGCTGCTGCGAGGATCAAATGGGGGGCAAGCTTCATGGTGCAGGTCTCCTGTAGGTCGTGGTCGGTCAACACTACGACCCGAAGAGCTTACCAAAGTTGCGTGCACTGTTTGGATTGTGTCTTAACAGGGCTCGAAGTGTGAGGGACCGATCGATCGAACCGGTTGAAGGGAGCATCGATCCGAAGGAAGCCGTGGACGACGCTTCGCTCTGTCCACGGCTTCGATGGGTTGGTTCCTCGTGACGGGGTCGGGTCGAACGGGTCCAAAACAAAGCCCGGATCGCGTGGCGCGCGATCCGGGCTGGATTGATGTCGTTTTTCTGCAACGGGTTAGCCGCGACGCAGGCCTTCGAGATAGCGGCCGTGCCTGCCGCGGGTGCGGCGGTCGATGCAGTCGAGGACCTCTTCGACCCTCGGGTTGAGCCCGGGCGTCTGGCGAAGGGTTTGGATCTTCGTGCTCATGGGCGTCTTGCGACGCAGGAAGAGCGTCTTGGCGGCGACCTCCAGGGCCGCGATGTCCTCGTCGCTGACCTTCCCGCCGCGACGGATGCCGATGACGTTGATCGCCCGAATCTCGTCATTTCCGGCGACTTTGACGTACGGCGGGACGTCGGCGTGGATTTGCGAGTAGGCCGCGATGAACGCGTAGTCGCCGATCGATACGAAGTGGTGGACGGCCGAGCCGCCCATCATGCTGATGCGGTCGCCAAGGACAACGTGCCCGGCGAGCATGACGTTGTTCCCGATGACGCAGCCGCTGCCGACAATGGCATCGTGGCCGACGTGGGCTCCGACCATCAGCAGGTTGTTGTCGCCGATGCGGGTCGTGCCGCTGCCGGTGGCGGTGCCAAGGTGGATGGTGACGTGCTCGCGGATGTCGTTGCCGTCACCAATGACGAGGAAGGTGTCCTCGCCAGCGAATTTCTTGTCCTGCGGATCGCCGCCGACGACGCAGAAGGGATGGAACGTGTTGTCGCTGCCGACAGTGGTGTGGCCGAGCACCGTCGCGTGCGGCAGGAGCCGGCAGCCCGGGCCAAGCACGGCGTGGGGGCCGACCACGCAGAACGCACCGACTTCGACGTCCGGGGCTAGCTCCGCACGCGGGTCGACCTGGGCGGTCGGGTGGATGCGGGGCGAGGCGTCGTCTTCGTCGCCCCAGGCCCGGCCGTCCCACGTAGCGGTGTCGCGGCGGACGCTCCGGCCACGCAGTTTCTTGCGAATTCGGGCGGCGACGTGCGATCCAACGGGGCTGGGCCGATTGCGGACCAGGGCCGGGTCGGCACCGCTGGTGCGGCCTTGGGCCTCGACGTCCTGCAAGGCCGGGTCGGCCTCGCGATCGGTGTCGGAGAAGAAGTATCCGGTTAGACTGTCGAGGAGCTTGGACATGGCATTGGTGGCTGAAAAGCCACCCAAAAGCGGCCATCGCCGCGGGGCACCGGCATCGGGCGTGGTGCCTGCAGGAGCAGGTCCACTGGAGCCGGTCCGCGGGACGTTACCCGCGTCGGTCGCCGATGTCATGCTCGATAAAACTCGATAAGACAAGGCAGACGCAGGAAGAGTCGTTCGACGTCGCAAACCCCGTGGTTCGCGATCGGGGGCCAGGTCCGATAACAGACGCCGGCCTACCTCTCCATCGGCAGGGTTTGACGCGTTCATCCAGCGAAAAGCGGGAAAAATCCATCGCAGTTCCACGGCGAATCCGGGCCTGAAACCGGGCCGTCAAAAGCGACTTCCCCCGAAGTGGGTAGCCGGCGGATTGGACCCTCCGGCAACCCCTCCAACCGGACCGGCGTCACTCCGATTCCGCGTCGGACAACATGAACTTGATTTCCGCCTCTGCGGCCAGTCGTCGGCCGATGTAGGCGGTGCAGCGGACCTGGCCGTACCGGCTTTTGATGCGAACGGCATCGGCGACGAGGATCAGCTGGTCGCCGGGTGTGACTGCGTGACGCAGCTTCACGCGGTCCATGCTCAACAGAATCGCGATCTTGCCCGTGTGCTCCAGCTTCCGGCTGAGCAGAATCCCGCCGAGCTGGCCCATCGCCTCGACGATCAGGACGCCTGGGAAGATCGGGCGTGTCGGGTAGTGGCCGAGGAAGAAGACGTCGCCCATCGTGACGTTCTTCACGCCGATCGCCCGCCGATCGCCGACGAACTTGAGCACGCGGTCGACCAGCAGCATCGGGAACCGGTGCGGCAGAATCCGCTGGATCGCCTTGGCGTCCATCGCCGGCGGTGCTTCGCCCAGGAGCAGGTCGGCCACCTCGTCGAGCTCGTCGCGCGGCTGCAGCGGACCCTCGTCGATCGACGGCGACGCCTCGGCGTGGGCGGCTAGAGCCTTGGCCAGCTCGTGGTTCAGGGCGTGGCCCGAGCGATGGGCGATGATCCGACCGCACACCGGCCGGCCGAGCAGGGCGAGATCGCCCAGAAGGTCCAGGGCTTTGTGGCGTGCCGGCTCGTCGGGCCAGCGAAACGCATTGTCGATTGGGCCTTGATCGCCGATGACGAGCAGGTCCTTGTGCGTCAGGTGGCCGCCCCAGCCGTGGGCTTTGAGCGCTTCGGCCTCGCCTTCGAAGATGAACGTCCTCGCGTCGGCCAGCTCGGACAGGGCCGCGTTGTCGGATTGGCCCCAGTCGACCCGAAGCGACACGACCTGCCTGCCAAGCGGCTCGTCGGCCTCGAACGTGTAGACGATTTCCAACGCATCGCTCGGGCCGGGCAGGGCGACGACCGACGCTCCCGACTCGCCCATCACCTGAACGGTGTCGGTCACGACCAGCGGCTTGATCTCCGACTCCAGCTCCTCGACGCCCGCGTCCTGCACGGCCTGGACGAAGGCGGACGACGAGCCGTCGCCCATCGGCACCTCGTACGACTCGTCCGACTCGTCGGCATCGAGCCCGACCTCGGCATCGGTAATGCCGCAGCTGGCAAGGCCGGCCAAAAGGTGTTCGACGGTCTCGACGCGCAGCCGATCACCTGCCAGGACGGTGTGCCGAGGCTGAATCTCGAGACGATCGAGCGATGCGGCGAGCCGTCGCGGCCGGGCGGGTTGTGGCTCGGCGTTGTCTCGGACGAAGAAGATGCCGTCACCGCCGCGTGCCGGGGCGAGGCGGAGCTTGACCTGCTTGCCGGTAAACAGGCCCGGCCCTTCAACGACGATCGGCTGGGCGAGGGTGCGCCGGGTCCAGCGTGAGGCGTTGGCAGACGCGGCGGCCTTGCCGTTGCTGCTGGCGTTCGGAGCTGATTTCGTTTCTTGGGACAGGGCAGGCATCGCAAGCGTTTTCCGGCAGTCGGTTATCGATGCTAGAGCGGCTTCTGCCGGGGTGTCTGGACGGCCCGGATCAACCCGGCTGCAGGCACACGGGCACATCGGACGATAAGGGCGATGGTCCACCTGTGTGGACGGCCCGGCTGCCCGGGCTTGCGGCGGCGTCGCGAAACTTCACACTGCTCGGCCCACCAGATGCCGGCGTGTCGCGATCGACCGATTCGGAAGCTACCTTCCCTGTCCCACGACGCTCGTACGACCCCCGCCACGACGCGCTTGTCCAGCAACCGACCGCCACGCACGATGGCCACGACGCACGCCCCGATGTCCGACTCCCAGCCCACCTGCACCCGGCGACTCCGCCGACGGACCGCCCGAATGCTTCGTGCCGCGACCTGCGGTCTGGCGCTGGCCATGGTCACCACCGGCTGCGAGGTCTCGAACTTCCTCGACCCAACCGTTGTCACCGACCCGGAGAAGACCAGCCAGCTTCAGCCCGACGGCTCGGCCACGCCGATCGTCAGCGTCATCCTCGACGACCTGGACCTGGGCGTCACGCCGCCCGATCAGCCATACGCCAACGCCCGCGACGTCACCGCCGAAGACCTGGAGGTTAAGACCGCCGACTACGTCATCGGCCCGGGCGATCAGCTTCGCGTCACGATCTTCGACTACCCGCAGCCGACCAGTCAGCTCATCGACGCCTTCGAAGTTACCGCCACGGGCGTTATCAACCTGCCCGACGTCCGCGAAGTCTCGATGCAGGGCCTGACCGAAACCCAGGCCGCCCGGGTTATCGAAGAGGCGTACGTCAACGCCCAGATTTTCCGCGACGGCGCCGCCCGTGTGAACGTCCTGGCGTTTACCAAGCAGAACCGCACCTTCACGATCATCGGCAACGCTGTCGGA
Organism: Planctomycetota bacterium; assembly: GCA_038746835.1. Classification (NCBI taxonomy): domain Bacteria; kingdom Pseudomonadati; phylum Planctomycetota; species Planctomycetota bacterium. Next base: position 65,627 of record JBCDKH010000002.1, read on the forward strand.
CGGGCGAATCGCTACGTCATCACGCAGCCCAACTTCCGCCTGCTCGACGCCATCGCGCTGGCTGGCGGGGCGACGAACGCTCAGATCCTCAACGAGTTCGTCTACATCATCCGCGACACCAGCACGCCGGAAGTCACCGGTCGGCCTGATCCTGCCAACCCGGGCAATCAAGGCCCGGTTCGCCCGGGTGACGATGATCCGCTCCGAAGCCAAGTTGACGAGGCCAACGACTGGGAACCTGTCTACGCCCAGGACGCCGGCACCGGCGGCGATGCGTCGGGTGGCTTTGCCTTCGAGGCACCACAGGAGCCCGAAAACACCGAGGTCATCCGCGTCCCGATCACCGAGCTGCTCAATGGCCAGCTGAAGTTCAACATCGTCATCCGCCCCGGCGACACCGTCATCATGGAGGCGGAGCAGACCGGCGTCTATTACGTCGGCGGCAACGCGGCGGTGACGGGCGTCTTCCAGATCTCGCCGCAGAACCCGGTCACGCTCAAGCGGGCCATCGTCGCGGCGCGGGGCTTCAACCCGGTGGCCATCCCGCAGCGGACTCAGCTCATCCGCAAGATGGGCGACCAGGACGTCTTTGTCCGAGTAAACCTCAAGAAGATCTTCCTCGGCCAGGAGCCCGACCTGTACGTCAAGCCAGACGACATGATCATGGTCGGCACCAACTTCCCGGCCCCGTTCCTGGCAGCGCTGCGTAACGGCTTCCGCGTCAGCTACGGCTTCGGCTTCCTCTACGACCGCAACCTCGGCCGCGACCGCCGCGAGTTCTAACGACCTTGCGAGCTCTTCTGTTCTTGTCGCGACGTCGCTCGTTGAGCGACGGTCGGTGCGTGCCTGAGCTCGAAACCTCCGAATCCGAAACCGAAGCCGTTGTGCAGAGCGCAGCGTCGCACCGGGTCCGGAGTCCGACCGCACCGACCCGGTGCGACGCTCCGCTCTGCACTCAGCTTCGAGTCAAACGCAGAATGTCACCCGCGTGCGTCGAGGTGTGACCGTTCAACGCGAAAGCTGAGTCGTCGAGAGCAACAGCTCCGCAGTCGCGAACGTCTCGCGCGTCGCGAACATGTCGGTCTCGTCGCGAAGCGCTGCGTCGAGCAGTTGATCGCCCAGCGTCGGAAGCTCTGGCAGCGGAAGGGCGACGGGCGACGCGTCGTGCGTGGTCAGAACGCACGTCTCACGCGTGACGACAAGCTCGCCCGTCGAGCCGCGGACGACGAGGTGGTCGTCGCCGTGGGTGTCGTGGCCAGCCGCGCGAGCGAAGTCGGCGTGTGCGATGGCCGTCGCGCCGTTGGGCAGGGTGAAGATCGCGACCGCGTGATCTTCGCCGGGCGTGATCGACGGGCTGGCGGCGTTGGTCTGTCGGGCGAAGACAGGCGTCATCTCGCCGCAGACGAACCGCAGGGCGTCGATGCCGTGGGCGTTGATCCAAAGCATGGTCGACGTGTACAGATCCGGGTCGGCATACCACGCCGGGCGTCGGCCGAGCTTGTACGTCTTTTGGGCACGAGCCAGGACGACGTCGCCGATGCGACCGTCGCGAACCGCCTGCCGGGCGACCTGAAGCGACGCGTCCGCCCGCCAGTCGAACTCGGTTACCAGACGTCCGCCGGCGCTGCGGAGACGATCGAGCTGTTCCGGTGTCGCCGCGACGGGCTTGTCGGAAACGACGGGAATGCCGAGCTTCAACAGCCGCTCACTCGCCGCCCACGCCCGGCCGTAGACCGTGCCGACGTTGGCGACGTCTGGCTTGTGCGTCTCAACCGCCTCTTCGAGCTCGCCAGAAAACAAGGCAAAACCGAGCCGTTCCGCCTTCGACTCTGCCGCGCCGGGGTCGTCCGGGTCGGCGACGAACAACCCGCCCTCCGGCCGCTCGACGGTCGTTCGCAAAAAGTGATGCCCGGCCCCGCCGACGAACAGAACGCGAGTCCGATCGGGTCGATTGCTCACGCCCTCACGCTACCGCCTCACGCCAGGCTGAACAGCAGGTACGCCACCGGTGCCGCGACGAGGGGCGAGTCGATGACGTCCAGCACGCCGCCGAAGCCGGGAAGGCTTTGGCCCGAGTCTTTGACGGC